>JAEURB010000234.1 GCA_016788435.1 Anaerolineae bacterium
GGCTGGCCGTTTTGAGCAACGTCCCCATCGCCTATGACGATGGCGCGCCGCTTCCCGGCGGGGGCGAACCGACTGGCCTGCAGCGCGTGCAGGTGACACCGAACCCTGAGACGGTCGTCACACTCTACAACACCTGGCTCACCTATCTGCAGGAAGCCACGGGCGATATGACGCTGGCAGAGCAGGAATCAGCGCAGCAAGCCCAACTGGACGCCATTTTCGCGCTTATCGCCAGCCAGCACCCCAATGGCGTGCTGGGCCGCACCATCCTGGGCGGAACGTTCAACAATGTGCCGGACTCAGACTTGCTCGATCAGGTGCGCGCAGCGGGCTTCAGCGACCCGTTCTCCGGGCTGCCGATTGAGCTATCCGCCACGCTGGTGCGCGAGGGGCTGCCCCCAGCCCGCATTGACTACGTGATGCTGCGCAACTTGTCGCCGGCTGAAGGCGTGCTGGTGCTCAACAGCTCGGCCAGTGATCATCGTTTGGCGGTAACGGGCATTGACCTCCAACCCTGATCATTTCACGCATTTGAGAACAAATGAGGGGCGGCTTCTGAGGCGCCTCTTTGCATTTCAGGCTGCAGGTCTTGGAAAACGCGCTGGTGATTTATCAGTGATCGGGTGTAGGGTTCGCTCGTGAGCGAACCCTACAAAGCGTGCCTTCCCGTCGGCCATGTTTGGGGATACAGGAGTGGTCAGCCCTCGTCCACCGGCGTTTCCAGTCGCGATAGTGCTTCGGCGGCGGCGGCCTGCGAGGCGGCCTGCTTGGAGTGGCCGGCGCCAGTACCCCAGACCTTCCCCTTTACCAGCACTTCGATGACGTATTCCCGGTCGTGTTCAGGCCCGCTTTCGCTAACCACACGATAGACCGGCGCTGCGCCGTGTTCCGACTCGATGCGATAATGGAAGCGGCTGCGCGCGTCCACCTGGTTCTGTTCGAGCAGGGTTTGCCCGGCCAGTTCGTTCAGCATCGGCATAACGAACGCCCGAACGGCGTCCATTCCCCGATCCAGATAGATCGCGCCAATCAACGCCTCGAAGGCATCGGCCAGCATCTTATCGCGGTTGCGGCCGCCGGTCTTCACCTCGCCCGCCGACATGTGCAGGGCTTCTCCCAGCCGAATCTTACGCGCCAGGTCGGCCAGCGCCTCGCGGCGTACCAGCGCCACTCGCAGGCGGGTCATTTCGCCTTCGGTCTCGTCGGGCAGCAGCCGGAAAGCCAGCTCGCCTGATACCAACCCCAGCACCGCATCGCCGAGGAACTCCAGCCGCTCGTTATTCGGGGATTCAGAATCACCGGCTTCATTGGCGAATGAGCTGTGTGTCAGCGCCTCGGTCAGCAGGTCGAGGTCATGAAAGCGCAGTTGATGCAGCCTCGCCCATGCCGCCGGGGACAACTGCCCCGCGCTAGTCGCCGAATTTCTGGAAGACGAGCGAGGCATTGTGGCCTCCGAAGCCGAACGAATTGGACATCACGGTGCGCATCGCCACGTCACGCGCCACGTTCGGCACATAGTCAAGGTCGCATTCCGGGTCGGGTACTTCCAGGTTGATCGTCGGCGGCGCGATCTGGTCACGCAGCGCCTGCAAGCAGAAGATGGCTTCCATGGCAGCCGTGCCGCCCATCGCATGGCCGGTCATGCTCTTGGTCGAGCTCATCGGAATGCGATACGCCCGGTCGCCCAGCGCCAGCTTGACCGCTTTGGTCTCCATGGTGTCGTTGAGCCCGGTTCCGGTACCGTGCGCGTTGATGTAATCAATTTGCTCGCCCGTCACGCCTGCCGACTGCAGCGCCAGCCGGATGGCCTCGGCCGCGCCCGCGCCTTCGGGGTCGGGCGCGGTAATGTGGAAGCCATCCATCGTTTGCCCGTAGCCCAGCACTTCACCGAGGATGGCCGCACCACGCGCCCGCGCGCCTTCCAGTTCTTCCAGTACCAGCACGGCCGCGCCCTCGGCAAACACCAAACCGGGCCGGTTCAGGCTGAAGGGCCGGATGGCACGTTCGGGGGTATCGTTCTCGCGCGAAAGCGCCCCCGTACGGTCGAAAGCGGCGATACCGCCTGGGAAGATGCAGGCGTCGCAGCCGCCAGCCACCGCCTGGTCAATCCGCCCGCTGCGGATCATGTCGAAGGCGTGGCCGATATTGTCGGCGCCGGTCGCGCAGGCCGAAACGAGGATCGAACCCGGCCCACGCGCGCCGAGTTCCAAACCGACGTAATCGCTGCCGCCGTTGTTCATCAGCATGGGAATGGCCATCGGCGTCAGCCGCCGCCAGTCTTCGGTGCGGCGCACCACTTCCATCTCAGAGTCCCAGTTGGCCACGCCGCCAACCGACGAACCGATCAGCACGCTGGTGTGATCGCGGTTGGTCTCATTTACCACGATGCCAGAGTGGGCAATTGCCTCTTTGGCCGCCGCCGCAATGTACTGCTGGTGCAGCGAGCGCCGGCGCGCTTCCTTGGCGGAGATGTAGTTTTCCGGATTGAACCCCTTGACCTCACCCGCGATCTGAACCGCCAGGACCGACGGGTCGAAACGGGTGATCCGCGCAATACCGCTGCACCCTGCTTTGATGCCTGCCCAAGTATCCTCGGCTGTCAGACCAAGCGGCGATACAGTTCCGAACCCGGTCACGACAACCCGGCGCTGATGCGACATTGCGACACCCTTTCAGGAACAATCTAAGTCAGCCCCGTGCGCTAGCGCACGCCCGGGTGATCTGCCCGATCCGATGGGTCTGGAGTATAGCCGCCTTCCACCCAGAAACTACCGTCCACCCGCACTTCCTTCTTCCAAACCGGCACGATTTCCTTCAGCCGGTCTATGCCGTAGCGCGCCGCCTCGAAACAGCCCTGGTCGCGGTGCGCGCTGGCGCAGGCGATAAAGACGGTCGGCTGGCCCACCGCCAGCGTGCCGGTGCGCTGAACGATAGCGATTCCCTGCACATCGGGCCAGCGGGCGCGAATCTCATCTGCGACCTGGCGCATCTTCCCGAGCGCCATCGTCTCGTAAGCCTCATATTCGAGCCGTTGGGTCTGTTCCAGCGCCCCGCCCTGCCCGGCTGTTTCGCCGCGCACGAAGCCGCTGAAGGCGCACACCGCGCCGGTTGCCGGGCTGTTAATCGCGGCAATCAATTCGTCCATGCTGCAGGGCGCAGCTGCCACCCGCACGACCAGAGGCCACTCCCCCGAACCGCCGCTGACCGGGGGAAAGAAAGCGACCTCGTCGCCCTCAAGCACCAAATCACCGGCTTCGGCAAACTCCTGATTGACGGCCGCGATGGCCGTGCCGAGGGCGCGCTGCATGGCCGGGTAACGCTCACCGAGCGCCGCGCGCACGTCCGCCACCGTCACGCTGCTGGCATCCAGCACTAATTCGGCGCGGCTGCCGCCCGCCGCATCCTTGAGCGTCGCAAACAAGAGGATTTGAACCTTCACGGCGCGTCATCCGCCACGTAATCGCCATGCACGCCGCCGTGCTTCTCCAGCAGACGTACCCCGG
The DNA here is from genome assembly GCA_016788435.1 of Anaerolineae bacterium. Taxonomy (GTDB): domain Bacteria; phylum Chloroflexota; class Anaerolineae; order Aggregatilineales; family Phototrophicaceae; genus Flexifilum. Next base: position 3,504 of record JAEURB010000234.1, read on the forward strand.
TTATCGTCATGCCCCGGTCTATCGCCTTGGCCATATCATAGATCGTCAGCGCGGCCGCGCTCACCGCCGTCAGCGCCTCCATCTCCACGCCGGTCTTGCCCGTAGTACGCGCTGTCGCCCTAATTCGGACGCACGATTCGGTTGCATCAAGCGCCACTTCCACGTCGAGGTGCGTCAGCACAAGCGGGTGGCACAGTGGAATCCATTCCGAGGTGCGCTTGGCCGCCATGATGCCGGCGATCCGCGCCACCGTGAGCGCGTCACCTTTCTTCAGCGCACCCTCGTGGATCAGGCGCAGCGTTTCCGGCAGCATGACCACCCGGCCCTCGGCCACCGCTATCCGCTCACTGTCCGGCTTTGCGCCCACATCCACCATGCGGGCCGCGCCCTCGGCGTCGAGATGTGTCAAGCCCCTCTTGTCATCCGCGCTCATCATTTCCCTGTGGTTCATACGCTCCAACGTGGCCGCATTATACGAACGACTGGTTCGAAGGTGCCAACCCCGCGAAGTTCAGTTAGGATTGCCGCCTCGCCGCAACACTAACGCTTGAGAAGGGTCCATATGCTGGTTGTGCAGCTTCGAGGATCGCAGGAATCGTGGCAAGTCGCCAAAGTTCAAATCGAGTCGGAACGAACGCGCTTCCATCCAACATACAGTCATAGAAACGGCATAGATTGGAGCGAAACGACAGCCGAACGGCTGAGGGAAGAACGCTCGTGGGTAGAAATGATCCATGAGGCCAAAGATACAGGCAAGACCGCGCTCCGCATCGGTACCGGCGCCATGCTTGACCCCAGCCTCGTCATCAGTGCAGTTGTCGTTGCCAAATGGAGCGACATGTAAGGCGTGTACCGGGCAGTCTTCGCCAGATCCCTCGAACGTCCGTTCATTATAGCGCGGCGCTCTGCGGATTGAACCCGGAGGGTCATTCGGCTATAATTCCAGGCGCAATCATCCCGTCATTCCCCTTCCAAATAGCGCCGGAGACACGCTTTGACCAACTACCGTTCGGGCATGACCAAAACGCGGCAGGGCTTTTTTGGCCGCATCTCGCAGATGCTCGGCGGCGGGGGGCAGATCGAAGACGAGACGTGGGACGACATCGAGGCGCTGCTCGTTCAGGGCGACCTCGGCGTGGATACGACACGTGCGGTACTGGAAGATACGAAGGCCCGCGTTCGCAAGAATAACGTGCGCAATGCCGACCAGGTGCAGACGCATCTCAAGGCCGCCCTGCGTGACATGCTCTCCGATCCGCCGGTGCTGAACATCAGCGGCCGCCCGCTGTCGATCATGCTGATCGTCGGCGTCAACGGCTCGGGCAAAACCACAACGATTGGCAAGCTGGCCTACCGCCTCGGCCGGGTAAACCAGCGCAAGGTGATGCTGGCCGCCGGCGACACCTTCCGCGCCGCCGCCATCGAGCAGCTTCAGTTGTGGGGGAAGCGGGCTGAGGTACCGGTGATCGCCAACAAGCCGGGTTCCGACCCCGCCGCCGTCGTTTATGACGCCACCAGCGCCGCCTTTGCCCGTGGCCGCGACGTGCTAATCGTGGATACGGCCGGCCGCCTGCATACAAATTACAACCTGATGGAGGAGCTGGCCAAAATCCGCCAGGTCAGCCAGAAGGTCATCGCCGACGCGCCGCACGAAGTGCTGCTGGTGCTGGACGGGACAACCGGCCAGAACGCGCTGCAGCAGGCGCAGAAGTTCCGCGAGATGGTCAACATCACCGGCGTGATCGTCACCAAACTCGACAGCACCGCCAAGGGCGGCATGATCTTCGCCATCAATCACGATCTCGGCCTGCCGATTCATTACGTCGGCTTGGGCGAAAAGATGGAAGATCTGGTGCTCTTCCAGCCCGATTTCTTCGTCGAGAGCCTGTTCGACGAGCGTTAAGCGAGGCACACTTCCGGCATGAGCCCAATGGAAAACAACCTGATCACTCCGCTCGAGGGGATGCAATCCGAAGTCGCGGAGCTGATGGCGCGCCTCAACATCGAAGGCAAGGCCGCGCAGATCAGCGAGCTGGAACAGCAGACAGCCGCCCCTGACTTCTGGTCCGATTCGGAAACAGCGCAGAAGACAATGCAGGAGATCTCGCGCCTCAAAACCGAGGTCGAACACTGGACGAGCCTGCGCGACCGGGTGAACGATGCGCTGGAGCTCGCGCTGCTCGAAGACGAGGGCATCAACGCCGAACTCGTCATCGAGGCTGAAGCACTGCACGAAACGGTCGAGCGCATGTCGCTGCAGGCTCTGCTCAGCGGCCCGTATGACTTCGAGAACGCCATCCTCGCCATTCACGCCGGCGCGGGCGGCACCGACTCGCAGGACTGGGGGCAGATGCTCGAGCGCATGTATCTGCGCTGGGCCGAGCAGAACCAGTACAAGGTTGAGATCATCGAGCGCATGGAAGGCGAAGAGGCGGGCCTGAAAAGCGTGACGATGAGCATCAAGGGCGACTACGCCTACGGTTACCTGCAGAGCGAACAGGGCGTCCACCGCCTGGTTCGCATCAGCCCGTTCGATGCCGCGCGCCGCCGCCATACCTCGTTCACCAAGGTCGAACTGTGGCCGGACATTCAGGGCGAGATCGAAATCGAGATCAGCGACAAAGATCTCCGCATCGAAACCTATCGCTCGAGCGGCGCGGGCGGCCAGAATGTGCAGAAGAACGACACCGCCGTGCGCCTGATCCACATCCCGACCGGCCTGGTCGTCTCGTGCCAGAACCAGCGCAGCCAAACCCAGAACCGTGAACGCGCCATGCAGGTGCTGAAATCGCGCCTCTTCGAGATGGAGCGCAAGAAGCGTGATGACCAACTGGCCGTGCTCAAGGGCGAAAACGTGACGGCGGAATGGGGCAACCAGATTCGCTCTTACGTGCTGCACCCGTACCATCTGGTCAAGGATCACCGCACGCTCTATGAAGATGGCAACACCGACGCCGTGCTGGATGGCCGCCTGACCCCGTTCATGGAAGCCTATCTGCAGGCCAAGGTCAACAGCCGCCTGCTCGAACCTGCCGCCGACCTCGACGCCTGAACGCGCAGCTCTGCTCCCATGCCGAGGGCCTAAGGTCACGCCCAATCTATCACCTGATTCTCACTCCTTCAGCGAGAGGTCGCGCTTGACGAAAGGCCTTCACACCCGTATCATGAGTAGGTGAGCATGAATATGAAAGACGCCCGCTAGAGAACTCCTGATCAGCGGTGGGGAGAGTGTTTCCCCACGCGCTGTTTTCGTGTCTGTAGCAGTGGAGCGTTCAGCCACACGACATCCGCATTCTGGTGGCCCTGCCCAAGGCGTTGGACAGCGGCCGTTCCACCAGCCTGACGCCATCTGTTGACTGTGAAACTGCTGTACCCCGCGAATTAGCGCAGAGGAGGTTTCCCCTTTGGACGCAAAGGATTTCAGCGCGCTGCGCGTCAGCCTGGCCTCTCCGGAGGAAATCCGCAACTGGTCGTACGGTGAGGTCACCAAGCCGGAAACGATCAACTATCGCCGCCTTCGCCCGGAGAAGGACGGCCTGTTCTGCGAAGCCATTTTCGGCCCCACCCGTGACTGGCAGTGCTACTGCGGCAAGTATAAGAACGTGCGCTATCGCGGCATCATTTGCGACAAGTGCGGCGTCGAAGTCACCCGTTCGACCGTGCGCCGCGAGCGCATGGGCCACATCGAACTGGCCGCGCCGGTCGCGCACGTTTGGTACACCCGCCGCGTGCCGAGCTATCTCGGTATGCTGCTCGATGTCAGCCGCCGCAACCTCGACCGCGTGCTGTATTTCGCCCAGTACGTCATCACACGCATTGACGAGGATGCCCGCCAGAAGGCGCTCGGCCGCATTGACCGCGAAGTGCAGCAGAAGATTGCGGCACTCACGGGCGAAATCAGCGAGCAGCAGAAGGTCATTGACGCCCAGCGCAGCGACCTGCTGGGTGAGGTCGAAGCGCGCACTGTCGACATCAACAATCACTTCGACGACGAGTTATCACGGCTGAGCGACGAGCTGATGCGCGACGCCCAGTCGGTACAAACGCGCCTCGAAGCCAGCTTCGGCAGCGCCGCCCCGTCCGAGATCGAGTTCTCGACGGCCAATGTCGTCATCGTCACACGAGGCGAAACGATTGACAGCACGCACCTCACCCGTGTGCAGCAGATCGTCAACGCCCGCCTCAGCGAATTGCAGGCTGAAGTGGATGAGACGCGTCGGGCCGAACTGTCCGGCCTGAATGACGAGGCTAACCTCTCCAGCGGCGAACTGGCCGTGCTCGATATGCAGCGTACCGAAGTGGACGACCGTATTCGTGCCCTTCGCCAGAACGCTGATAAAGCCCGCCACGAGCTGCAGGATTTGAAGGTCCTCCAGTTCCTGCCCGAAACGCGCTATCGTGAGCTCAAACAGCGCTTTGGGAACGTCTTCCAGGCCGAGATGGGCGCCGAGGCGTTCCACCAGATCCTGCAGAGTATGGACCTCGACAAGCTGCGCGAAGACCTGTGGCATGAGGTTCGCACGACCAAGAGCAAGCAGCGCAAGAAGAAGGCCACCAAGCGCCTGCGCGTGACTGAAAGCCTGCGCGCCAGCGGCAATCGCCCCGAGTGGATGATCCTCACGGTGCTGCCGGTCATCCCGCCCGACCTGCGCCCAATGGTGCAGCTCGACGGTGGCCGCTTCGCCACCAGCGACCTGAACGACCTCTACCGCCGAGTCATCAACCGCAATAACCGCCTCAAGCACCTGCTCGACCTCGGCGCGCCGGATGTCATCGTGCGTAACGAGAAGCGCATGCTTCAGGAAGCGGTAGATAGCCTGGTGGACAACAGCCAGCGCGGCAAGGCGCTCAGCCGCCGTGGCCGCCGCGAACTGAAGTCGCTCAGCGACATGTTGAAGGGCAAGAAGGGCCGCTTCCGCCGCAACCTGCTCGGCAAGCGCGTGGACTATTCCGGCCGTTCGGTCATCGTCATTGGCCCCAAGCTCAAGCTTCATCAGTGCGGCCTGCCCAAGACGATGGCGCTCGAACTGTACCGGCCGTTCGTCATCAGCCGCCTGGTGCGCCATAACTACGCCAACAACGTCAAGAGCGCCAAGCGCTTCATCGAGCGCGAGAAGCCGGAAGTTTGGGAGGTGCTGGAAGAGGTGATCAAGGAGCGCCCGGTGCTCCTCAACCGCGCCCCTACCCTGCACCGCCTCGGCATTCAGGCCTTCGAGCCGCAATTGGTGGAAGGCAAGGCCATCCAGATTCACCCGCTGGTCTGCGCCGCCTTCAACGCTGACTTCGACGGCGACCAGATGGCCGTGCACGTACCGCTGAGCGACAAGGCGGTTGAAGAAGCCCGCGAACGCATGCTCAGCACCAAGAACCTGCTCAAGCCGTCAGACGGTCAGCCGATTGTCGCTCCGTCGAAAGACATGGTGCTCGGCGTCTATTATCTGACCATGGACCCGACCGTGGATGTGGCCACCCTCGCCGAACGCGCCGACGAGTTCCGTTCGCTGGAGTCAATCTCTCAGCCCGGCGTGAAGGTCGGCATCGCTTACCGCACCAACGGCTACTACTGGATGCAGCACCGTAGCCTGCCCGGCGCGACGATCTTCGAGGACATTACCGAGGAGCAGGAAGGCGGCCGGAGTAAGGTCGTCGAGAGCTCGGTGGATCGCATGCTGCGCGCCTTACTTGAGGGCGAAGTGGATGCCATCGTGGCCAACGGCTACGAGGTTCGCCAGCTTCTTCGCAAGCGCCGGTTGGATGACCGCATCGTGCTGTCAAACCTCCACGAGCGCCGCCATGTCACCGACATGGACGAAATCGAGTATCTGTACAACCTCGGTCTGGTTGGCCTGCACACCCCGGTGCTGCTCGGCAATATCTATGACGAGCACGATCCGCAGGAAGAGCCGGAACTGACCACCATCGGCCGCGCGATCTTCAACCGCATCCTGCCAGACGAAATGCGCTTCGTGCAGAAGACGCTTGGCAAGAAGGAACTGCAAGACCTGGTGGACCTCAGCTTCCGCAAGCTGGGCCAGGAGCGCACGACCGATGTCGTGGACGCCATCAAGGATCTCGGCTTCCATTATGCAACCGTCTCCGGCACGACGATTGCCGTCAGCGATCTGACCATCCCGGTCGAGCGCGCGGCGATCCTCAAGGACGCCGAAGATATTGTGGATCGCAACGACCGCGACTTCCGCCGTGGCCTGATGACCGACGAAGAGCGCTACCAGAAAACGGTGGACGCCTGGAGCGTCGCCAAAGACCGCCTGCAGGATGTCATCAAGACCTCCCTCAATCCGTACGGCCCGATCGCGGTTATGGCGATTTCCGGCGCGACTAAGGGTGGTTTCGGCCCGATCACGCAGTTGGCGGGTATGCGCGGCCTGATGGCCGACCCCTCCGGCCGCATCATTGACCTGCCGATCCGCAGTCACTTCCGCGAGGGTCTCACCGCGCTGGAATACTTCATCTCCACGCACGGCGCGCGCAAGGGCCTCGCCGACACTGCCCTGCGTACTGCCGAGGCCGGTTATCTCACCCGCCGCCTGGTGGACGTGGCGCAGGACATGATCATCAACCGCACCGACTGCGGAACCGAGCGCGGCACGTGGGTACGCCGTTCGGACGACGTGGCTGGCCAGAAGTTGAGCGAACGAATTCTCGGCCGCTGCGCCGCGCAGGATGTCTATAATCCGCAAACCGGCGAGCTGATCGTCGCCCGTAACGGCATGCTCGACGAGGACGTGACCGTCGCCATTGACCGGGCCGGTATCGAGGAAGTCTGCGTGCGCAGCCCCCTCACCTGCTCGCTCATTCACGGCATTTGCGCCCTCTGCTACGGCCGCGACCTGGGCCGTGGCGACATGGTTGAAATCGGCACCGCAGTTGGCATCATCGCCGCCCAGTCCATCGGTGAGCCGGGCACGCAGCTCACGCTCCGCACCTTCCACACCGGCGGTACGGCGCAGGCGGCCGGCGACATCACCAGTGGTCTGCCGCGCGTCGAGGAAATGTTCGAGGCGCGCAAGAAGCCGAAGGGCGAGGCGGTCGTCACCGATATCGGCGGCACGCTGCGCCTGATCAAGCGCGAAGGCGTGCGCCTGGCTGTCGTCATCAACAGCGAGGTCTTCAGCGAACAGCACGATATCCCGGTCGGGGCCGTTATCAAGGTCGAAGACGGCAAGAACATCCGCGCCGGCGAGATTATCGCGCTCGATGAAGATACCGGCGAGAAGGTCGTCGCCAAAATGGACGGCGCGGTCTACATCGAAACCGAGGAAGGCGTGACCATTCCGCGCCGCACGGTGTATCTGCGCTACGAGCGCCGCGAGGAAGAGGAATACCCGATTCCGTCGAGCGCGCGCCTGCTGCAGGGCATCGAGGACGGCGTCGAAGTGGTGGCCGGCCAGCAGTTGACCGAAGGCTCGAAGAACCCGCACCGCATCCTGCGTGTGCTGGGTGAAGAGGCCACGCAGCTTTACCTGCTCAGCGAAGCGCAGAAGGTCTATCGCGCCCAGGGCGTGAACATCGCCGACAAGCACTTCGAGATCATGATCCGCAAGATGCTTTCCAAGGTGCAGATCACGCGCAGCGGCGACAGCGAACTGCTGCCCGGCGAATTGATTGATCAGCTCAAGCTGCTGGCGCTCAACGACCAGTTGATCGCCGAAGGCAAGGAGCCGGCATCGGGCATGCAGGTACTGCTCGGCGTCACCAAGGCGGCCCTCAGCACGGACAGCTTCCTCTCGGCGGCCAGCTTCCAGCACACCATCCGCGTGCTGGCCGGCGCGGCCATCGAAGGCAAGTCGGACAGTCTGTACGGCCTCAAGGAAAACGTCATCATCGGCAAGCTGATCCCGGCCGGTACTGGTTTCCACACCTACCAGGACCGCGACTCGGTGGCCCCGGCGGTCACGCTGGCGGCGCAAGGCGCGCTGGTGGTGGACGAGGACGCGCTGCTTGACGACGACGAGGCCAGCGAGGAAAGCCGCGAACGCGAGGAGTAATCCTTCGCCAGTGGTTCAATCTACACAAAGAGGCGGCCCCAACGCGGGCCGCCTTTTTTGATTTACTGCCTGACTCAAATGGCTATGAGTCGTCGGTATCCTTGGGCGGGCGCTTCTTGCCGAGCTTCTCGGCATCCTCGTCCGTGAAGAAGTCCTCGGCCTGCGGGGCAGCCGCCGGATTTTCGCTGCGCGCCATCTTGCGCTTGTCCATGTGCCGGGACGTAGCCTCGCTCATCATGGCAAAATTGGCCCGAGTGCCGGCCGTGGTCGCGTCATACGTCATGGAGCTTGCCTGACGCACACCGATGGACTGACCCACCGCCCACGCATCCTGATTCGCGCCAAGGAACACAAAGGTCCATCCAAGTTCTGTCTTCTGGCTGATCAACTGGAATATTCGGGCCCGGTTGAACTCCCGCGAACTGTTTTCCTCGCCATCAGTCATGATCACGAACAGGATTTCCGGCACGGGCTTGAGCGCGGTCGTCGCCGTCTCCGTCTCGCTGATCAGCCGGGCCACGCAGTCATACAGCGGTGTGCCACCCGAAGGTTTGTAGTTATCGTGGCTCATGCGCGGCGCCAACGGTAGCGGCGTCAGTTCCGTCACCTTGTCATACTTCTCAGTGCTGAACAGGCGCAGGCTGAGCAGCGCGTCCGGGTGTTTCCCCTTCACGGTATCCACGTACTCATTGAAGCCGCTGATGGTGGCGTCGCGCACGCTGCTCATCGAGCCGGTCTCGTCCAGCAGAAATGCAATAACCACCGCGGGGTCTTGCTGCGGCCCGCTATCTTTCGCCTTCTTGCTCGTCATCGCTCCACCTCCTGCCCCAGTAGCTCCATCCTAATATGCCGGCAGTGAATCGAATTGTGACGAACATGTGAGAAGTCAGCAGCTTCGGCTGGCTTCTCTGGCTGTGAGGTGCGATGACCGCCCTAGCGTGGCGGTGGCACGCCGCACCAGTCGGTCAGCGTCACATCGGGGTGCAGCGCATCGAACAACATCCAGAACAGCGGGCGCTCGGTGCGGTCTGTGCTGCCCACGACGATGTTGCAGGCCGTGCCGGGCGCGAGGATGCTGTAGGCCGCCCGCTCGTCCCGGTTCTCGATCATGCCGGCCAGCGTGGCGAAATTCAGGTTCCACAGGGCTGTCATCGCCACATCGGGGCTGGCCTGATTGATCTCGAAGGCGCGGATCATGTTGAAGCCTTGATCCCAGCGGTCGTTGTAGGCCATCCAGTCATCGCCATCCGGCAGGCCGCCCGGGAATCCATCCCACGAGGCCCAGCCCAACTCGGTCACCCACAGCGGCATCCCCGAACGGCCATTGTTCGCGATGATCTGGCGATATTCGCTCATCGTATCAGCGAAGAAGAAGTGCGGGTCATCGTCCCAGCCCTGCCCGTCCACCGCGTTGCAGCACACGGCATCCGGCGGATTGCCCCAGCCATACGGATGCACACCGATACCTACATCCGGGTAGTTGCCCAGCCCGGCCGCGAACATCTGGCGCAGGAAATCACGGTCGTCCACCGAACCGGCGCTGTTCGAAGTCGGGGCGAGGCCGCCCGTGACCACGCCAATATCCGGCGAGTAGGCTCGCACAGCCTGGTAGGCCGGGCCGAACAACTGCATGTAGCCCGCACCGTTGAACGGCAGGCTGCCCTGCCACTCGCGCAGCAGGTTCGGCTCGTTCCATACCTCGACGGCGTCAATATAATCACCGAGCATCGGGCGGGCCAACCCGGCATTGATCTCGTTCAGCACCAGCGTGATGAAGTCCGCCAGATGCTGCGGGTTGCTGGGCGGGCCATCTTCAGCCTGCGTGCTGCGCGCCCAGGCCGGGGCCTTGGCGATGCTCACCAGCACGCTGAAACCGCGCCTGCTGGCGTCTTCGAGGTACTGCTCGACGCGCGAGAAGAACTCGTCGTTGCGCGTTCCGGGGCCGTTCGGCTGCATGTCCTTCCACGGAAGCTGCACCTTGATCCACTCGACGCCCAATTGTTCGAGCCGCCCCATCGCATACGACCAGTCATCCTGTGACAGGTTAATGTCGAGTTGAACGCCCACTTTGTTCGGGTCGAGGCCGGGCATGACCGCCGCCGGGCCGGGTGTGGGCGATGGGCCTGCCGTTTGGGTGGGTGCTGCCGTAGACGGTGTTCCCACATCAATCGGGCCAGGCGTCACCTGGGCCGGTACAGTCGGCACGGCGGGTGTCTCCGTCACCGGTGGGCGGTAATTCTCGTCCACGACCGGCCCCAGCCAGGTCGGTGACGGGCCACTGGTCACCAGCGGCGTGATTTGAATCGAAGGCGGCAGCGTCACCTGAATCAGTCCCGGCGTCGCTTCAATCGCCGGGGTCAGGCTTGGCACCATCGTTGGCTCGGTAGTTACTTCCGCCGTCACTTCAGCCGTTGCCTCGGCCGACGCACCCGGCGTCGCGGTGACCACGACGATGGTCAGCGGCTGGTCACAGGCGGCGAGGACGAGCGCCAGAAGCAGGATCAGGGGAATGAGGAAGGAGAGTCGTTTAGTCATGGAAAGCATGGTAGCACAGCTTGCGGAACGCGGCAGGCCAGGGCCGCGCAAGCGAAGGGAAACCGGCGGCCTTCAGTGAATCTGCTTTCCCGTAGACTCCATCCCCCGCCAATGCTATAATAGAACATAAGTTCCATGCAATCAGGCAGCACGATGATCGAATCTGTCCCGGTTCAACTTTCAGCATTCAACTCTCAACTTCAGTTGACATCAACCGCGTTTAGCCTAGAATGAAACGCCTCTCGCCCTAAGCACACCGGGGAGCCAGTCGTGGGTTCAATCCGCCAGGTCAACATCGGTCAGGAAATGCGCGAGGCGTATCTCGATTACGCGATGAGCGTCATTGTGGCGCGCGCGCTGCCTGATGCCCGCGATGGGCTGAAACCGGTGCACCGCCGCATCCTCTACGCCATGCACGATATGGGCATCCGCTCAGATAGCCCGTTCAAGAAATGCGCCCGTATCGTCGGCGAGGTGCTCGGCAAGTATCACCCGCACGGTGATGCAGCCGTCTATGAGGCGCTGGTTCGCATGGCACAGGACTTCGCCATGCGCTACACCCTGATACACGGACAGGGCAATTTCGGCAGCATTGACGGCGACGGCGCGGCCGCCATGCGCTACACCGAAGCCCGCATGGCCGAAATCGGCGACGAGCTCCTGGTGGATATTGAGAAAGACACTGTGGATTTCGTGGACAACTTCGATGGCACGCTCAACGAGCCAGCCGTCCTGCCTGCCAGCATCCCCAACCTGCTGGTCAACGGCTCGTCCGGCATCGCCGTCGGCATGTCCACCAATATCCCGCCGCATAATCTGGGCGAAGTCTGCGATGCGCTGATCTACATGCTCGGCCACTGGGAGCAGTTTGACGACATCACCATTCAAGAACTGATGCAATTCGTCAAAGGCCCGGATTTCCCGACCGGCGGCCTGATCTATCACCACGCCGATGATGCCGACAGCGACGAAGGGTCGCTGGTCAGCGCCTACGCCACCGGCCGCGGCAAAATCACCATGCGCGCCCGCGTTCATATTGAAGATATCGGCCGCGGCAAGTCGCGTATTATCGTCAGCGAGCTGCCGTATCAGGTCAACAAGTCGGCGCTGATCGAGCGTATCGCCAGCCTTGTGCGCGATGGCCGCCTCGAAGGCGTCGCCGACCTGCGCGACGAATCCGACCGGCAGGGCCTGCGCCTGATGATCGAACTGCAGCGCGGCGCCGATGCGACCAAATCGCTGGCCCAATTGTTCAAACTCACGCCGCTGCAGGAAACCTTCAGCATCATCATGCTGGCGCTCGTGCATGGCGAGCCGCGCCACCTGTCGCTCAAGCAGGCGCTGAAGGTGTTCATTGATCATCGCCTCGAAATCGTGCGCCGCCGCAGCGAATACGACCTGCGCCGCGCCCGTGAACGCGCCCACATCCTCGAAGGCCTGATTAAGGCCCTCGATATGTTGGACGAAGTGATCGCCACTATCCGCAAGTCACGCACGCCTGACAGCGCCCGCAATAACCTGATGGCGCTGCTCAAAATCACCGATATTCAGGCGAAGGCGATCCTCGATATGCAGCTTCGCCGCCTGTCGCAGCTCGAACGGAATGCCATCACCGACGAGTACAACGAGAAGGCCAGGCTGATCGCCTATCTGGCTGGGCTGCTGGCCAGCCAGACCAAGATGCGCGAGGTCGTCGGCGAAGAACTGAGCGTCATCAAGGCCGCCTACACCCAGCCACGGCGCAGCATCATCGTGGATGGCGCGGTAACCAGCACGCCGGCCGACGCGCTGCATATGCCGAAGGAACAGACATGGGTGACGCTGACGGCGGCCGGCAAGCTGGCGCGCAGCTTTGAGGCGGCGCCGCCCAAGGTGACCGCCGACGCCATAGACCCGCCCCGCGCCCTGCTTGAAAGCACCACCGACCAGATCGTCTACCTGTTCGCGGCCGACGGCATGGGCGCAACCGTGCCCGTCCACCAGCTACCGCAGGCCAACGACCCGGCTGAAGGACAGGATTTCGGCGATCTGACGGCGTTCAAGGAAGGCCAGCCAGTCGCGGCGGTGCTCACGCTGCCACCCACGCTTGAAGATGGCTACCTGTTCTTCGCCACAACCGGCGGCGAGGTCAAGCGCCTGCGAACGGCCGACCTGCCCGGCATGACGGCCCACGCCTTCAAGGTGATGGACATTGAAGCTGGAGACGCGCTGGGATGGGTGCTGTATACCAACGGCAGCGAGGACATCGCGCTCGTCACGTCCCACGCATCGGCCATTCGCTTCAAGGAGAGCGACGTTCGCCCGACCGGTCTCGGCGCGGGGGGTATGCGCGGCATTAAGCTGGATGAAGGCCGGGCAGCCGTCGTCGGCGCAGCCATCGCCCGCAGCGGCCACCTGATCGTCACCGTGACAGAGGACGGCGTCGCCAAAGCCAGCCCACTGGATGAGTTCCCCACGCAGGGGCGTGCGGGCGGCGGCGTGATCGCCATGAAGCGGCCCACGCCCGATGCGCGATTGGGGGCGGCCTGTATCGTAGAATCGGCCACCGGATCGCTCATCCTGCTCACGGCCAAGGGGCGCGCCAAGGTACTCAAGGCCAGCGCCATCCCCGCCGCCAAACGTGCTGGCAAGGGCGACTTCGTCATGTCGGTCGCCAGCAAGGATCGCATTCAATCCGCGTTTATTTACCTGCCGCTGGTGAGCATCGCAGCTCTGGCGGAAGGCGAAGCGGAAACCGTCGCGTCGTAGGCCGTGAACGCCTGCTGGAAGACGAACCGGGCAGGAGGCGGATTACCGCCTCCTGCCCGGACTGTTTTCGGCATTAACCCCTGCCCCTACGCGCTGGTACGCCGAACCTCCGTCACGCCCGGCACGCCGCTGATGCGCGTCAGGATGCGCCCCAGGTGCTGAAGATCAGTCAATTCCAGCGTGAGGCGGAACGTGGCAATCGTGTTTCGCACGCCCACATTCACTTCAGACATATTGACGCGTTCCTCGGCGACCATCGTACTGATGTCTTTCATCAGCCCGGAACGGTCGTAGGCCGTAATCTCGACCGGAACCGAGAAGCGCTGCTCGTGGCTCACCTTGCCCCAGGTCACGTCGGTCAGCCGGTCAGGCTCCTGCCCCAGGTTCGGGCAGTCGGCGCGATGGACGGTCACACCCCGGCCACGTGTGATGAATCCCTTCAGCTTGTCGCCCGGCACCGGATGGCAGCAGTTGGCGATGCTGTAGTGCAAACCGGCCTCTCCGTTGATTTCTACGCCAGTGGCGACTGTACTATCCAGGAGCTGCGAAGGGCCACCGGCGCGCGCTTTCAGCGTTTCGCGCTCAAGCGCTTCCTGCTCCTTACGCTCCAGGTCGAGAATCTTGTTGCTGATCTGGCCGCCGTTGATGTCACCCGCGCCCACCTGCGCCAGAAAATCGTCCACATGCTCGATGCTGAAAGCAGCCGAAACCTGCTCGTACGGCATGCTGTCCACCAGCCCAAGCCGCTTCAGCTCACGATCCAGCACTTCGCGGCCCGACGTGATGTTGTTGGCGCGGTTCTGCTTGCGATACCAGTAGCGGATTTTCTCGCGGGCGCGCTGGGTGTGGACAAAGCCCAGATTGGGATTCAGCCAGTCCAGGCTGGGCCCACCACGCTTCGAGGTGATGATGTCCACCTGATCGCCGGTCTTGAGTTGGTAATCGAGGCTGACGATTCGCCCATGCACCTTCGCGCCCCGGCAGCGGTGGCCGATATCGGTGTGAATGTGATAGGCGAAGTCCACCGGCGTCGAGCCTGCAGGCAGGTCAACGATATCCCCCTTCGGCGTGAAGACGTAGATCCGCTCACCGAAAAAGTCGGACTTCATCGCGTCCACAAATTCGGCCGGGCTTTCGTTCTTCTGGCCGCGCCCGAACTCCATCAGGTGGCGCAGATAGGCTACCCGCTTCTCGAAATCCGGGTCCTTCTGCTTCTTCCGGCCTTCCTTGTAGCGCCAGTGGGCAGCGATACCGTATTCGGCGTGCTCGTGCATTTCCCAGGTACGGATTTGCACCTCGATCTGCTTGCCGTTCCGGTCCACCACGGCCGTATGGAGGCTTTGGTAGAAGTTGTCTTTCGGCTGGGCGATGTAGTCGTCAAACTCGCCGGGAATAGGCCGCCACAGATTATGGACGAGGCCCAGCACCATGTAACACTGTTCGCGCTGCTCGACGATGACGCGCACGGCGCGCACATCGAAGATCTTCTCGAAATTGACCTTCTTGCGCTCCATCTTCTTCCAGATGGAGTAGATATGCTTCGGCCTGCCGCTGATGGCCGTGTCCTGAAGGCCGTTACGCACCAGTTCGCGGCGCAGTTCCTCGATCACGCCGGCCATGTACTTCTCGCGCTCGGCCCGGCCCTCGTTGACCGCATCGTCAATCTGGCGATAGGTTTCGGGCTGGAGATAGCGAAACGACAGGTCTTCGAGTTCGGATTTAATCTGCCAGATGCCGAGGCGATTGGCCAGCGGCGCGAAAATATCGAGCGTCTCGCGGGCGATAGCCTGCTGCTTTTCGGGGCGCATATAGCCGAGCGTTCGCATGTTGTGCAGGCGGTCGGCCAGCTTGACGATGACCACCCGCACATCACTATCAAGCGTCAGCGCCATCTTGCGGATATATTCAAGATCGCGCTCGGCGGTGCGGCTGCGGCGCTGTTCGGGGGTTTGCTCGGTCTTAATCTGGTCGAGCTTTGTCACGCCATCCACGATATTGGCGATAGTGTCGCCAAACCCGCTGCGCAGGTCTTCGACCGTGACCTTCTTCTGATCCTTCGAATCCTCGACCACGTCGTGCATGAGCGCCGCCGCAATCGCTTCGGGGTCCAGCTTCATGTCGGCGAGGATATGCGCGACGGCCAGACAGTGCGTGATGTACGGCTCGCCAGACTTGCGGAACTGGTCGGCGTGAACCCAGGCGGCCTTCTCATAGGCGCGAGTGATCAGGGCGCGATCATGCGGCGTGAGCTTAGGAAGTTCGTTGAGGAGGGTCTCCAAATCCAGCGCCACGCCCGGCTGTGACGACGTCGCCGCGACCATCTGCTTACTCCTGATCCTGCATCCCGCCATTGTACCCCAAACTTCCAGCCGTCAGATGCCGTTGCTATAATCAGGCTCAGAAATCTCCGCAGGAGAATGGCCAATGTCGCTGATTTCCGTCGAGGAAGCCACCCACCGTATCATCTCCGGCCTGCAGCGCCTGCCCGCCGAAACGATCGCGCTGCTCGATGCGCTTGGGCGCGTGCTGGCTCTGGATATTCATGCCGAAACGGCCATGCCAGCCCACGCCACCAGCAGCATGGATGGCTTCGCCGTGCGTGCCGCCGACCTGCCCCAAGCGCCGGGCGTGCTGAAGCTCGCCGCTGACATACCCGCCGGCGTGATGTCTGCTGTCGAGCTTGGCCCAGGTGAGGCGGCGCGCATTATGACCGGGGCAATCGTGCCGGACGGCGCGGATGCCGTCGTGCCGGTCGAGGAGACCAGCGCGCAGTGGGCGGCGGGCGAAAGCGTGACGCTGGGGGCTGAAATCTCGATCCTGCGCGCTCCCCGCCCCGGTGACTGCATCCGCCCGGCCGGTGCTGATCTGATGCCCGGCCAGGCGGTGCTGGCGGCTGGAACGATGCTGCGCCCGCCGGATATCGGCGTGCTGGCTGCCCTCGGCCACGCGTCGGTACTGGTCGTTCGGCGGCCGGTCGTGGCGATTCTGAGCACCGGCGATGAGCTGGCCGAGCCGGGTCAGCCGCTGGCCCCCGCCCAGATCTACGATGCCAATTCCTACGCTTTGACGACGCTCGTCCAATCGTGGGGAGCCGTTCCGGTGCGCGTACCGTCCGCCCGCGATACACTCGATTCGGTGCGCGCGGCCTTTCACGCTGCGCTTGCCCACTCGCCTGATTTGGTTCTCAGTTCGGCTGGTGTATCGGTCGGCGCTTACGATGTGGTGCGTTCGGTCATCGAGGAGTTCGGCGCGGTCGAGTTCTGGCGCGTGAACCTGCGCCCCGGCAAGCCGCTGGCCTTCGGGCGGATTAGCGGCGTATCGCTGATCGGGCTGCCGGGCAATCCGGTTTCGGCGCTGGTGACGGCCGAACTGTTCGCGCGGCCCGCGTTGGCTGCACTCGGTGGCTGGCCCGCAGCGGTTGAGACCGTGCAAGCGGCGGCAGGAGAAGCATTGCGCTCGGACGGGCGGCGCAGTTACCTGCGTGTCATCCTGCGGCGCGAGGGCGGCGGCTGGACGGCCATGACGACCGGCACGCAGAGTTCGAGCGCCTTGCTCAGCCTCGTGCTGGCTGATGGCCTGTTGATCATCCCGGAAGGCGTCACCGAAGTCGCGCCGGGCACATTTTGTACCGTACGGCTGCTGCGCCCGCTGCCGGCCGCAGCTAAACAGGAGTAAGCACGCATGGCTTCAGGCTCTGCAACTGCACCGGCACAGGCTTCACGCCGGCGCATCACGCTGTGGCACATCACACTGGTCTTCTGCATCATCGCGATCTTCACGAGCGGTTATCTCAGCTACACCACCGCCACCGGCACGACGGCTGTCTGCATCGAGGGCGGCGCGTTTGACTGCGCGGCAGTCGAAGGCAGCATCTATTCGAAGATCGCCGGTGTGCCGGTCGCTTACCTCGGCCTGCTCACATACTTCACCATCTTCGCGTTGCTGATGCTGGAGAAGCGCGTCAGGTTCGTGGGCGAGTACGGGATGCTGCTGATCCTCGGCCTTTCGCTGTTCGGCTTCATGTTCCACAGCTATCTGACCTACGTGTCGGTCTCCGTCCTCCACAAGGTCTGTTTGTGGTGCCTGCTCACGAATCTATCCATGTTCGTAATCATGATTGCGACCTTCGCCCGCGTCATCCGCAAGTTCGTCCTCACCAGTCCGGACGCCGGTGCGGTCTGACGCAGCGCAGCACAGTCAGCCAAATTGGGAAAGTAAAGGCGGCTCCAGGTTCGGGAGCCGCCTTTGCAGTCTGCTGACTTTAGTGCCGGCTTCTAGCGGTTGCCGCGCAGCGTGCGCTCGTAGATATCGTCGTATTCCTGCTGCTGACGGTCGCGCCGGTCGCGGTCACCCTTCTTCGACTCGCGATCCTTCTTGCCGCCGCCCTTGCTGCCAGTGGCGTCCATCCAGCCGCGCAGCGCCAGTTCCATCGCCGTCGGCACGGGGGTGTCGTCCTCGTCTGCCTCGGTAGCAGCGGCCAGATCTGCCTTCTCCGCTTCGGCCTTGAGGGCACGCACGCTCAGGTCAATGCGCTTCTTGCCCCGGTTGACGTCCTTGATGCGGGCGGTGATCTCGTCACCCAGCTTGACGATGTCGCCCGGATTCTGCACGAAACCATCCGACAATTCGGAAACGTGAACCATGGCGTTGCGTTCGGCGCCGATGTCCACGAACACGCCGTATGGCTCGATCTTGACGACCTTACCCGTGACCGTGTCGCCCACGTGCAGCGACTCCCAGCCGGTGGATGGCGGAGCGCCCAGCGACAACTGAATGCGGCCGCTTTCCTTCTCGACCTTCAGCACGTAAACGGTGATCGCCTGGCCCTCTTGCACCACGTCGGCTACGTTGCGCACGTTCGGCTTGCCCAACTGCGAAATATGCAGCAGACCATCGCGGCCCACACCGATATCCACGAATGCCCCGTACAATTCGATGCGCTTGACGGTACCGGCGACGGCCATACCCGGAACGAGATCGGCGATCGAGCTCGGCGTCTTTACTTCGTCACTCATTGCTTGCTGCTCCTCATCCTTGAACTCGCCCCGTGCCTCGGCCGGGTGCTTCATTAACGGTTCGTTACTGCGCTGCTTCCGTCGCTTCCGGCGTGCCTTCGGCTGTCGGTTCGGGCGTGATCTCGAACGGCGAGTCTGGCCCATAGACTGCGAAATCGGCCAGCCCTTCCCACGCATGCAGGCTGCTGGTTTCGAGCAGCGTCGTCATGTCTTCGGCCTTCATATACAACACACCAATGACCTCATTCGTGCCATCCAGTGTGCCCGCACTACCCGGCACGAAGACGTAGACGATCATCTGTTCTTCTGGATATACCAGATTGACGATAGCCTGCGGCGGATCGTCGCTGAACGGCGTGCCGATCACCCAGGTAGGGTCGCCATACTTGGCGAGCACTTCGTCGAGCGTGAGGTCCGGCGCAAGGCGCAGGAAGATCAGGCTGACGGTTTGGCCGTCGTCAGAGAAGATTTGGCCCGCGGCGTCCACCCCGCCGGGTTCCTTGAACGACGCCGCCACCGCCGGGCTGTCGTCGGCGGTCTGCACGGACGGATCTTCAATCGTCGAGTCATCTTCGAGGATGGTGAGCGCTTCGCTCCATGCCGTTACGCCGGGAGTGATCCCGCGCCAGCAAGGGGCTTCACACGGCTCGCCGGTCAGCAGGCTGTCATCGTTGAGCAATTTCTGATCGCGGAGTTCGGGCGGTGGCGAACAGGCAACAGCAATGAAGACCAGCAACAGCAGGAGTACTGGCAGGAGAAGGCGGGAACGTTTCAAGGAAGAGGATCCAAGGATTGGTTTCGGATTCAGGTGATGGGCGTTCCGGAAAGCGGGGGCAGCGGCTCGGCTGCCCCCCATTGTACGCAGTTTTAGTTCAACTGCGTGAAGGTGAGCGAGTACGCGCCGGTCGTGCCACCATACGGGCCGCCAAAATGCGTGGCAATGATAATGTACGTCCCGTCGGCTGGCAAGGTAAGGTTAGCGATCAGTGAGTTGGTGTTCTCACCAGCCACCGCATCGTCGTTCTGGGCCACCAGCGCCCCGTCCGGCCCGATGACATACAACCCTGGGTCAAGTGAGCCTTGCGTCGCGTTCATGGCGATATTGACCACGTCGCCCGCTGTGCCTTCGAACGTGAACAGGTCGAACTTGTTTTCCGGCGTGATGCTGCCCGTCATCGTTTGACCTGGAGCAATCGGCACAGCCGTATCCAGCTCGGCCTCATAGGGAATGTCCTGCACGCCCCGGATGATGCCGCCGTCACCGGCAGTCGCCGTTCCGTCGGCATTAATCGAGAAGCTGGTCAGGAATCGCTCGTTCGGCAGGATCTGCTCGGTTGTGGAATACACCGGCGCGCCCTGATACAGAACGTACAGGTTGAACGTCACC
>JAEURB010000236.1 GCA_016788435.1 Anaerolineae bacterium
AGCTTGGGGATCATCACGCGCCGGAAACCGATTTTCGCCGCTTCGTGCAGGCGCAGCGACAATTGGCCCGCCGCGCGCAACTCTCCGCTCAGGCCCACTTCGCCGACAAAGGCCATATCGGCGGGAACCGGCTTGTCGAAATAGCTGCTGGCCAGCGCGACCGCCATCGCCAGGTCGGTGGCCGGTTCCTCGATCTTCAGGCCGCCGATGACGTTGACGAACAAATCCTGCTCGTGCAGCTTGAGGCCGAAGCGCTTGGTGAGCACGGCGCTGACCAGCAGCAGGCGGCTGATATCCACGCCGTTTGGCGTGCGGCGCGGGTTGGCGTAGGTGGTGGGGCTGGTGAGCGCCTGCACTTCGACCAGCAGCGGGCGCGTGCCTTCCATCGTCACGGCAATCGTCGTGCCGGGCGCGCTGGCGATGCGTTCGGCCAGAAAAGCCTCGCTGGGGTTCGGCACTTCCAGCATGCCCGCGCCGGTCATCTCGAAGACGCCGATTTCGCTGGTCGCGCCGAAGCGGTTCTTGGTCGAGCGCAGCACGCGGTACTGCTGGAACGGGTCGCCTTCGAGATAGAGCACCGTGTCCACGATGTGTTCCAGCACGCGCGGGCCGGCAATCGCGCCCTCTTTCGTCACATGGCCGATGAGCATGACCGACAGATTGCTCGACTTGGCCAATGCCTGCAAACGCGAGGCGCACTCGCGCACCTGGCTGACGCTGCCCGGCGACGATTCGCTTTCCTCGGTATGCACCGTCTGGATCGAGTCAATGACGACGACGGCCGGGTTGACCTGGCGGATATGTTCGAAGATGTCGCCGAGCGCCGTTTCAGTGACGAGGAACAGCTCGGGCGCGTCGAGGCTCATGCGGTCGGCCCGCATCTTGATCTGGCGGGCGCTTTCCTCGCCGCTGACGTAGAGGACGCGGGCGGTCGAGGCGGCCAGCGCGGCGGTCGTTTGCATGATCAGCGTGCTTTTGCCGATGCCGGGGTCGCCGCCGATCAGGATGATGCTGCCGGGCACGATGCCGCCGCCCAGCACGCGATTGAACTCGTTGATGGGGACGATCAGGCGTGGCGCGTCATCGGTGTCCACGTCGGCGAGGCGCTGCGGCTGGGCGCGCACCTGCCCGATGCCGGGCCGTGACGAGGCGCGAGCGCCCGGTTTGACCACCTCGATGACTTCCTCGACCATCGTATTGAATTCGCCACAGGCGGGGCAGCGCCCGAAATAGCGTGGCGTTTGCCGGCCGCAGTTCTGGCATACGTAGCGGGTTTGGGTTTTGGGCATCAGGCCCTCCGGGCAGTTGAAAGTTAAAAGTTCAAAGTTGAAAGAGGAATGGCGCTATCCATTTCTGCGTCTGCTTTCAACTTTCAACCTTCAACTTTCAATTCGCTTTTATAGAACATCCGTTCACATACTATACCACGCTTCGGCCTGCGCCCTCCAATCCTTATCGGCGGGGTTGGCGCCGCTGGCGGACTGCAGCGCGCGTTCGGCGATCACTGCGTCGAGGTCGTACTGGCCGGTCGCGGCGGCGCGGTCGAGGACAGCGGCCAGGTGCGCCCCGAAGCGCCGTTCGCCGAGCAGCACGAGCAAGGCAGAACCGGTGCTGATGCGCAGTTCGGCGTTGGCTTTGTCCTCGGCCAGGGCGAGAAAATCGGCGGTGGATTCCCAGCCGGGCATGCCGGCGACATCGGTCTTCAGCGCTGCGGCGAACGACAGGCCCTGCGCTCCCAGCACCGCCTCGCTTTCCTCCACCAGCGCGATCAACGCGGCGCGCAGGCGTTCCATGCGCTCATCCGGCGGGTCATGGCGCACGAGCGCGGCGGCGATCTGCGCGGCGCCGGCGTCGCTCAGCGGCAGGTCCTTGCCGAGCAGCAGGCGCTTGAACTGGCGCAGCAGCACCGTCAGCAGTTCATCGAGCGGGGCAGCGCGCCAGGCGGCCAGGCGCTGC
>JAEURB010000303.1 GCA_016788435.1 Anaerolineae bacterium
CCGATATGGAACGAACCGGGCAAGGCGCGGCGGATACGAGTCATGAACGGCCGCACGGCTTCGCGCCCGCCGAGCCAGAAGCCCTCGTATGGCTCGACGTCGAGGATCAGCGACTTGACGCCCGGCCGCTGGCAAGCCTGAATGATGAGGTTGGTTTCGGCTTCCATGTTGCCGTCACGCGGCACGGCCCACACGTGCACCTCAAGGCCGAACTGCCCCATGCCTGCCACCCAGCGGTCAATGCTTGCCGGACCGTCTACGGCAAGGTTACGCTTGGTGTCCCAGTAACCCATCCATTGCGCGCCGGCCGTCGGCGTGTAGTCGGATGTTTTGAGCCACACCTGATTGACCGCTGGCGCCTTGCTTTTGATGGTACGCGCCAGTTCCTCGATGGTGTTCTCGGCCACCGAGTCGCCCTTCCAGTGCCACATGGCGACCGCCCCCTTGTAGGGCGTTACCGGAGTACCCGGCACTGGCGCGCTGATGTCCTCGAAAGTCACGACACTCTTCGACACCCACCCACCAATGCCCGACTGCTCGATCCACACCCAACCGTTCTGTGAGGAGGCTTTGGGATAGTAGGCGGCAATGGTGAGGTTACGAAGGTCGCCCACGTCGCGGTAGTTCGTGCCGGGGCCGTTGCGGATGTTGGCGTAGGCCAGTTTGGTATTGATGATCGCCATCTGCGGCAGCCCCGGGTTGGCGGGCTTGGGGACTGGCGGCGGATAAGTCGTCATGGGCGGCTGCTCCTGGTCAGGACCGTTTGCTTTGACCTAGTGTAACGTTATTTTCAGGTTTGTGACCCTGATGATTATCCGATGGTCTGGCCTACGGCGCGACCACCAGCCGACCGCCACCAGCACGCACCTCACCGATAATCGCCGCGGTCTCTCCCGCCGCCAGCAGATCGTCAAGCAGCGCGTGGGCATCAACAGCATCCACCGCCATGAGCAGGCCGCCCGATGTTTGGGGGTCGAACAGCAGCTTGCGGCCGGGCTCAGTCAGCCGGAACTCGAAATCCACCCACGGCTCGAAATGCGACCGGTTGCGCCCCATCCCACCCGGGAAGATGTCCTGATCGGCATAGTCGCGCGCGCCGTCAATCCAGCGCAGGCTGCCGAATGAAATCGCCAGATCAGCGGCGCTCAGGCTGGCCATTTCGCGGGCATGCCCGATAAGGCCGAACCCGGTCACATCGGTCATGGCGTGAACACGGTAGTTTCGCGCCGCCTGGCTGGCCGCCCGGTTGAGGCGCGACATGCTGGCAATGACCGCTTCAGCGTGGGCTGGCGCGCCGATGCCACGCTTGAGGGCCGTCGTAATCGTGCCAGTCCCCAGCGCCTTGCTCAGGATGAGTCTATCGCCCGGCAGCGCCCCGCCCTTGTGCAATATCCTGCCGGGGTGAACGACGCCGGTGACGGCCAGGCCGTACTTTGGCTCGGGGTCGGTGATAGTGTGGCCGCCCGCTAGCACCGCGCCAGCCTCGCGCACCTTCTCGGCCCCACCGCGCAGGATTTCAGACAGTACGTCGAGGCCAACGGTGTCGGGGAACGCCACCAGATTGACGGCCATCAACGGGTCGCCGCCCATCGCATAGACGTCGCTAAGGGCATTGGCGGCGGCTACTGCGCCGAAATCAAACGGGGAATCGACGACCGGCGGAAAGAAGTCCACGGTCGAGATAACCGCCAACTCAGGCGTCAGTTGATAGACTGCCGCGTCGTCGGGTAGATCGAGGCCGACGAGTAGGCCGGGAAAATCGGCCGCCGCGAACAGCCCGTTCAACGGACGCACCACGCGCGCCAGGTCGGACGGGCCAAGCTTGGCAGCGCAGCCCGCGCAGGCCGCTAACTCGGTTAAGCGAATATCCATCGCAGCACTCCAGTGATTTTCTGTGGCCAGTATAGGGAGCACCGTTTAGCGCGGCAACCCTTGCGGGGACAGGTTGTCAAGGAATGCGAAGAGTGCCGCCAAATACAAACTCCCCTCGGGCCAACTCGAAAGAAGCCCCGGCCCACTATCCGAACACAGGTATGGAGGCGAAAAGCGCCGGACAATTTGCGACCGTGTTACATTCCGGACGGCCGGACAGAATCTAGAAAGCCGGACAGACTGTTGAGGGAAGAATGTGCCGGACAGCCGGACAGAATACCGGACAACTGATGCATTGTGCGGCAAACAGATACTGTTCATCGTAGACCCAGCGCGCTCGATTCGGGCGAAAGCATGGGGCACTGGATTGACGCAAAGCGGACAGGCGCGGGACGGCAAGAGGTGACTTTGCAACAGGCCTGGCGGCCGTACTTTGACCTTGCAGCGCGAAGCGGCCACCTCTATACTGTGGGAAGTTCGGGGTGTGGCGCAGCATGGTAGCGCGCTTGCATGGGGTGCAAGAGGCCCCCGGTTCAAGTCCGGGCACCCCGACAGGGAAGGCTCCCGCCAATTGGCGGGAGCCTTTTTATTATGCATCTTTCATGAGAATCAGCATGAGCTATAGCATCACGGCAAGCAAATTGCTAAAATCGTGCGCTTCAGCAAGGTTGCGGCGAATCTGAATCGGTCAACCCATCGCGGCAGGTCGTTTTCCTGATTGAGATGGCTAGCCCGGCACATCGCCGCTGCCGAGCGGGAGTTGATCGTTCGGTCTCAAGGAGTAAAGACGCGATGAAGAAAGTTCTCTTCCTTGTACTGTTGGTTGCCATGGTGGCGGCCTCAGTCGTTCCGGCGCTAGCCCAGGATTCGGGCACCGGTGGCGCAATCATCGAAGGCAACTTCGGCGGCGACCCGGCGCACTTCAACCCGATTCTGACAAGCGACACGGCCAGCCAGCGTATCGCCGGGTTCCTGTTCCCCTCTTTTATTAATGTCAACGCCGAAACGGCGGCCTATTCCCCGTACGACCCGCCGCTGGCTGCGGGCGGTATCGTGCAGGATTGGTCTGTGGACGACACCGGCACAGTCTATACTTTCAACCTGCGCCAAGGCCTGACGTGGAATGACGGCGCGCCGATCACCTCGGCCGACGTTGTTTACACGTGGAACGCCATCAAGGCCGGTTCCGAAGGCATCGTAGACACCCCCCTGAGCTTTGTGGTTGATCCCACCGGCGCGTCGGGCATCCTCGACGTGGTGGCGGTGGATGACTACACCATTCAGGTGACGTTCCCGACTGCCGAGTGCACCGCGCTGGGCAGTGTGGGCGTGCTGACCCCGGTACCGTCGCACGTTCTCCCGGCCGATGTCGCTGAAATCAACGACATGTCGGAAGACTTGAACCCGACCGTGACGCAGGGCGTCTTCGACTTCAGCGCCCTCAGCCCGAGCGAGCAGGTTGCCCTGGTCGCCAATCCGACCTACTTCGATGCTGCCAACGGCGTCGTCGTGCCGGCCGGCTACATCTACAAAGTTGTGCCGGATCAGAACGTGATGGTCGAGCAGTTCCTGGCTGGCGAGACGAACGTGATTGACGGCCCGTCGATCGCCCGCCGCGCTGACATCCGCGCTGCTGCTGATGCAGGTTCGGCGCAGGTCTACGCCTTCCCCGGCAACGCCTGGGACTACTTCGCCATGAACCTGGCCGACCCGACCAATCCGCAGAACGGCCTCGACGCCGAAGGCAACGTGATTGATCAGGGCAGCCACCCGATCTTCGGTGATCTGGCGGTTCGCCAGGCCATCTCGAAGGCCATCAATGTGGACGACATCATTGATGCCGCCGTCCTCGGCGAAGGCTCGCGCATGACCTCGTTCATTATCCCGGCGTCGTGGGCCTATGCTGACGATCTGCCTCCGATTGGCTTCGACCCCGAAGCTGCCGCTGCCGAGCTCGACGCGGCTGGCTGGACGCTGGCTGATGGCGCGACGGTTCGCACCAACGCCGACGGCGATCCGCTTCAGTTCACACTCTACACGAACGAAGGCAACGGCCGCCGCGAAGCCGTCGGCACGCTGATCCAGGACCAGTTGTCCCAGGTTGGCATCCAGGTGGACTTCCAGACGATTGACTTCAACACGCTGCTGGACATCATGGACAGCCAGACGTTTGACGCCATCATCCTCGGCTGGCGCAATGGCTTCCCGGATGATCCCGATGCTACCCAGCTCTTCACCGCCGCTTCCGACGTGGTTGGCTCGGGCAGCAACTTCACGTCGTGGAACAACGCCGAATTCACCGACCTGAACCTGCAGGCCAAGACGCTGCCCGGCTGCGACCCGGCCGAGCGCGCCGCCCTGTATGGCCAGATGCAGGCTGTGTTCCAGAACGACCTGCCTTACGTGCCGCTGTTCGCGGTTGACGGCATGTACGCCGCCGGTGCGAACGTGGAAGGCTTCGGCCCCAATCCGTCGCTGCTGTACTGGAACGTGGACACGTGGGACGTGGTTCAGCGGTAATTCCGCAAGGTACGTTGTAATTCGCAGTTGATTTTCGCCCTCTTTACCGCGACAATCACCCGTGGTGAAGAGGGCGAAGTCATTCTTGCGGAAATCAACTCCGCAAGTTTGTTTTCAGAGCACCTTCATTCGTTTCGATGGTTTGAACAGGCCGCCATTTGACCGGCCCCAAGGTGGGGTGTTCCCATGCTGAAATACACGCTGCGCCGCCTGCTTCAGGCAATCCCAACCTTCTTTGGCATCACCGTCTTCTCGTACCTGCTGATGACCGCAGCACCGGGTGGCCCGGTCTCGGCGCTCACGCAGGACCCGAGGATCTCGCCCGCCCAGCGCCAGATTCTGGCCGCGCGGCTGGGCGTAAATGACCCATGGCCCGTGCAGTACCTGCGCTGGCTGCTCGGTGATACCTGGATGCGCTGGGACAGCGACGGCGATGGCGTGGCGGACAGTTCGTTCCTGATCCCACTCGACGCGGACGGTGACGGCAACCCCGAACAGCCTGGCGACCGGCTCGGCATCCTGCGCGGCGACTTCGGCCGGTCTTTCTTCTACCGGCGGCCGGTCAACGATCTGATCGGCGAACGGGTGGCCGCGACGCTGGAATTGGGCTTTGCCGCCCTCTTATTAGGCTTAGTCATCGGCGTTCCGGTGGGCATCTACGCGGCCGTGAAAAAGGGCGGCGTCTTTGACAACTCCACCCGAATTGTAGCCGTCATCTTCAACGCCATACCTGTTTTCTGGCTGGGCTTGATCTTGCTTCTGATTTTCGGCTCGCAGCTTCACTGGCTTCCAATGGGTGGGCGCTGTCCCACTTCGCTGACCGGGGGCTGCCCACCTGTGTATCAACGTCTCGAATATCTGATACTGCCGACGTTCGCGCTGGCGACTGGCGCTATCGCCGTGTACTCACGCTACATGCGCGCCTCGATGCTGGACGTGATGACCCAGGACTACATGCGAACGGCGTTGTCGAAAGGCCTTTCGGGCCGGGCCGTGTGGTTCAAGCACGGTGCGCGCAACGCCCTGATCCCGCTGGCCACCTTCCTTGGCCCGGCCATCACCGGTCTGCTCAGCGGCGCCGCAATCACCGAAACGATCTTCTCGTGGCCGGGGCTGGGACGACTGGGCGTAGGCGCTGTGACCTCTCAGGACTATCCGGTTGTGATGGCGGTCGTCATCATCGGCGCCGTCGCGACTATCTTCGGCTACATACTTTCCGACATCCTCTACGGCGTCATTGACCCGCGCATTCGGTTCGACTAGGAGAAGACAAGATGGCGTCCTC
>JAEURB010000305.1 GCA_016788435.1 Anaerolineae bacterium
GTACAAATCGAACCCTGCTGCGAACACCATCAATCCGGGAGCCGTGTATGAAATTCCGCCTGAGCAACCCGCTTTACTACCTGGTCGTTTTCGCGATTGCGGCCATCGTCGCTGAACTGGCCCACGCCGACCCGGTCATCATCTTCGTGCTGTCGGCGCTCGGCCTGATTCCGCTGGCCAAACTGATCGGCGACTCAACCGAAGAACTGGCGGTCTATACCGGCCCGAAGGTGGGCGGCCTGCTCAACGCGACGCTCGGTAATGCTGCCGAGCTGATCATCAGCGTCTTCGCCATTCAGGCCGGCCTGCTCGATCTGGTGCGCGCCTCAATTGCCGGCTCGATCATCGGCAATCTGCTGCTGGTGCTGGGTCTGGCCCTGTTCATGGGCGGCATCAAAAACGGCCTGCAGCGCTTCGACCGCCACACGGCCGCCATCAACGCCACCCTGCTGATTCTGGCCGTCGTGGTGCTGGCCATCCCGTCCCTCTTCGACCCCGCGCTAGCGATTACGCCCGATAACGAACTGCTGTTCAGCGAGGGCGTCGGCCTCGTCCTGATCATCCTCTACGGCCTGCACATCGTCTACTCGTTCACCGCGCACCGCCTGCCCAACAATCATGCCGTCGAGGGCGCGGGCGTCGTGATCAAGGAACCGGTGGAGACCCACAAAGCCAAGTGGACGCTGCCGTTCGCGGCCGTCGTGCTGCTGCTGGCGACGGTGGGTACGGCGCTCGTTTCCGAAGCGCTGGTCGGCGCGGTCGAGCCGGTCACCGAGCAAATCGGCCTGAGCCAGATTTTCGTCGGCCTGATCCTCATCCCGCTGGTCGGCAATGTCGCCGAGCATCTGGTGGCGGTGCAGGCGGCCATCAAGAACAAGATGGAACTGAGCATGGCGATTTCGCTCGGTTCGAGCATTCAGGTCGCGCTGTTCGTCGCGCCGGTGCTGGTATTTATCTCGCTGCTGTTCGGCGAACGGCTGCTGCTGGTGTTCAACAACTTCGAACTGATCGCGCTGATCGGCGCGGCCATCATTGCCGCCTTCATCGCGCAGGACGGCGAGTCGAACTGGCTGGAAGGGGCGATGCTGCTGGCCGTTTACCTGATCATCGCCTTCGCTTTCCTGCTGCTGCCCGAAGCGGCCGTGGGCACGCCGATTCATCCGTAACCTGAGTTTCGGATAGCATTCCTCATACCGCGCCCCCGGTATTCGCTCGCAAGGAAACCTCACCCCCAACCCCTCTCCATTCTGGAGAGGGGAGGTTGCGGCGCTATTAACGAGCCTGTGAAAGATTGGACGGCCAGACAAAAAGTAAAGAATTGGACTCGGACTGAGGGAGAAACCGGACGAACAATTGGACAAAAAGTTGGACAACGCACACCTCCCGCAGTGGGCCAGCACCGAATAAGCATAGATCGGGACGGTGGCTGGCAGGTGAATGCCCGGTAGAACGGAGTGACGCAAAGCGGCGGGGGAGAAACGCGGGGTGCGGTATCCGGAGCGTTCACGAACGAACCCTACAGGAGCACCCGACAAAAGCGCACCCTGCGAGAACGCTCGTAACGGGTGGACATTCTGCAATTTCCCCGCGAAATGCGGGTAATGCATAGCCAGAATGGAGAGGGGCCGGGGGTGAGGTTTCTTTTGAGAGGCGCCGGGTGAGGTTTCTTTCGAGCGTGCGCCAGAACGTGGCGCTGTGCCTGTGCTAGCGCGTCTGCTATCATGCGTGCCGAACCTCGCAGGGTAGCCGGATCAGCCGCCCCATTGTCTGAAAGCGAATTGCTCGTGCAGATCGAGTGGCGAAACGTCCTGCCCGTTCTGATCTCCATCGGCGTCATCCTGCTGGTCGCGGTGCTGCGCAACTACTCGCGCACCGTGGCCGCGATTACCGCCACCATGCCGATCAACATCCCGCTGGCGATCTGGATCGTCTACAGCGCCGCGCCGAACGATAAGGCGGGGATGATCACCTTCAGCGAAGGCCTGGTGCTCGGTCTGATCCCAACCTTCGCCTTCCTGGCGGTTGTTTGGGTGGCCGCCCGCGCCGAGCTGGGCCTGCCGGTTATGATCGGCGGAGGATACGTGGCATGGGGTATCTGCCTCGGCGTGCTGCTCGTGCTTCAGCACGTGCTGAGGAAGTAGCCCCGGCCTGATCAGCCCTCGTTGAACCTTGAGGACGAAAACGCATCGTGCGAAGCCTGCAATCTATGTCCACGCCGCAGCGACGGTTCATCTGGCTCACGTTCTTCGTGGGTGGGCTGCTGCTGCTGGTTGCCCTGTTCGTTCTGCTCTCGTTCGGCAGCCTGAACAGCGCGGGCCGCAAGCCGGGAACGGCCCTCCTGCCCGGCGTGACGGTGCGCGAGTTCGCGGCTCTGCCCGATAACGACGCCTTCCCCCCGGCCGTGGCAACCGGCGCCGATGGCACGATTTACACCGGCAGCTTCGCCAGCGGAACGGTATGGGCTGTTTCGCCCGATGGGGCGCAGATCATCGAAGTGCCGGGCACGCGAGACGGCATCGGCTCGGTTTCGGCGCTTGCCCCGCTGGCCGACGGCTCGCTGCTGGTGCTGGATGTGAACGACACCGATCCGCGCACGGCGGGCGGCCGGGTGGTGCGCGTGCAGAACGGCGCAGTCACGCTGTACGCTGAACCCGGCGACGGACGGGGATTCATCGCGCCGAACGATATGACGCTGACGCCCGACGGGGCGCTTTACGTCACCGATGGCGGCCATAATGAGATCTGGCGCTTCGAGCCACCGGCAGAAGGCAGCGCCAGCGCGGCAGGCCGCGTGTGGTGGGTCGCGCCTGCCTCTGCCAGCGCCGA
>JAEURB010000307.1 GCA_016788435.1 Anaerolineae bacterium
ACGCAGACGTGACGCGCGGCCTGACCGCACCAGATCAGGTGTACGCGGGTGAGATTCCCCGGCGGGGTCTGCGCGAAAGCTGGCCGCTCGATCTGCACGAGGGCGATGTCATCAGCGCGGCGATCAGCCCGCTCAACCTGAACTTCCAGCCCGTGCTGGAACTGGCGGCGGCTAACGGCGCGTTGGTGGCGATGGGCGAAGCCGCGGGCGGGCGCGAGGTGCAGATCGCGGCGGTGCGCGCGCCGCAGACCGGGCGCTATATGCTGCGCGTCTCGGCGGTGGATGCAATTGGGGCAGGCGGCTACACGCTGGTCTGGCGCAGTATCAATCTGGCTCCGACGGTGGCTCCGCCGCCGGGTATCGTCCCGCTGCTCACGTATGCCGATGCCGTGACCGATAACCGCTACCTGCTGTATCCGTTTTATGGGCAGGCCGGGATGCGCGTCCGGGTGCGGGTCACCGCGCAACCGGGGAGCAGCCTCGACCCGGTGGCGGCGCTGCTGGGGCCGGATGGGGCGGTGATCGCCGAAGGGGATGACAGCGCGGAAGGGCTTAATCCGAGCTTCGAGGCCGTGCTGGCTGCCGACGGTTTCTACCGGGTGCGGGTGAACGGCTACCTGAGCATCGGGCCGTTTACGGTGACGGTTGAGGCGTTGTATGATGTGCCCATGCGACCGTGATTGTGAAGGACGGCACGATGCGACGGAATTGGCGATGGATCGTTACCGTGCTGATGGGCGGCGCGATTCTGCTCGGATCGCTCGTGGTTCTGGCGCAGGAGTCGTCTGGCTCGGCGCTGGCGGACTGCGTGAAGCTGCTCCCGGCGGATCGCCCGATCCCGACCGGGCCAGATGCACCGACGCTGCGGATCATCCAGCCGACAACCGAGGTGGTCTACGGGCGGACGGTCACGATCACCATTCAGTCAACCAACTTCGATATTCCGGCTGAGGGGCGGCACTGGCATCTGTGGATCAATGGGCAGCTTCAGGGGATGGTCTACCAGCCGACGGCGGTGATCGATCTGGAACCGGGCACGTACCAGATCTGCGCGTCGCTGGGCAACACCGACCATGCCGACCTGGGGATGCCAGATGGGATCAGTCTGCGGGTGGAGGCGGCGCTGGCGGGCACGCCGACAGCGACTCTGGCCGTGGCGCGGGAGCAGGCGCAGGTACAGCCGGAGCCGGGCATCGGGCTGGGGCAAATCCTGGTGCTGGCGGCGGGCGGTCTGCTGGCGGCGGTCGGAGGCTGGTGGCTGGGATCACGCCTGCCGAAGCGGAAATCTGCCGGGCGGAAGTGAGCGTTTGCCCGACGGTTGACTCGTCAATAGAAAAGGAATCCTGATGCGTGAAATCTTTCCCGGCGTGTACGAAGTGATGCCATCCAAGCCGACACCGAGCAAGTACAGCTCGTTCTTCGTGGAACGGACGGGCGGAAATCTGCTCATGCCTTGCTTTTCAAACAGCAGCACAATCCAGGCGGCTTTCGACGCTATGGCTGAGCGCGGTGGTCTGAAAGCGCAGTTGTTGGGGGATTCACACTTCCGGTCGGCCCACTGTGACGAGGTGTTCGCGCGGTTTGGCGCTCCATTGTATTGCAGCGTGGTTGAAGCGCCGGATGTGACCAGCAAGGTTCAGCACGTCGTGACTTTCCCGTTCGAGCGGCATGTG
>JAEURB010000308.1 GCA_016788435.1 Anaerolineae bacterium
CTTCGGGATCATAGAAGATACCGAGATCGGGGTTGGTTTCGAGCGTCGGGGAGGCATTCAGACCAGGATACGAGAACCACTGGGCCGCGACCTGGCCACCACGCGTGATATTGGTCACGATGGCCTGGCGGTCAATGGACTGGCTGAAGGCGCGGCGAAGGTTGGCGTTGCTGAAGGGCAGTTCCTGATTGTTGAACCCGTAGTAGTAGGTACACGGGTTACCGCCCGTCACGAACTCAGCGCCCAGAACCGGGTCGGCCTGAACGCGTTGGGTATCGGCGGCAGGCACCTGGACGGCGTCCATCGTACCGGCCTGGTACTCAGCCAGCTGCTGGGTGTCATCAAGGAAGCGCAGCACCACTTCGTCCAGCTTCGCCTGCGGGATGTAGTCGGTTCCCGGCCAGAACGGGTTCTTGATCATGGTGATCGACTCGTCGTGCGCCCATTCCTTGACGGCGAACGGCCCGTAGGTGGCGATGTTTTCGGCGTCGGTCCACGCATCGCCGGCTTCCTCAATCGCCCACTGCGGAACGGCGCGCAGCACCCACAGACCATAGATGGCCGGGGCAAAGGCAACTTCTTCCGGAGAGACGATGACGACGGTGTGGTCATCGGGGGCCGAAACCTGCACGGCCTCAGGGCCAGCGGTACCGGCGTTGAACTCAGCCGCACCAACGATGTAGGGGATCGGCACGTACGAATAGGGGGCAGCGGTCACGGGATCAAGCGCACGCATGATACCGTAGACAAAGTCGTGCGCCGTTACGGTGCGCACCGCGCCGCTCTCGTCGAGGATTTCTTCCACCGCGCCGGTATCGGCGTTGTAGCGCACCCACGGCACGCCTTGCAACAGCGTGAAGGTGTAGGCCATGCCATTCTCGACCGGTTCCACTGTCCAGCCGGTCGCCATGCCGGGCACCGTTTCGGCAGTGGTTACGTCCTGCGCCGTGAGACCGATGAACGTCTGATTGACGACTTCGATGCTCGAACTCACTTCCGACACCGTCGGGTCAATACCCGACAGGTCGCCCGAGGTCATGGTGATACCGGAAATGACGACCTTCGGCCCGTCCTGCGCCGTCACCACGCCGCCGACGAGGGCGAGCATGAGTACGGCCAGTAGTGCCAAGCCAAACAACCGCGACTTACGATTCATTGAAGTTTCCTCCTGCTCACAAACATGAACTGAATAGACGATCATCAGGCAACCGGGGAGCGCCTGCCGAACGCAATGAATGAGATTAGCGCGCCCCTTCGTGCAACGCAAGATTCGCAGTTGCCGCGCCAGGGCTGTTGCAAAGTCAGGCAAGTAGCCCCAACAAGGTGGCTTCAGCCCCTTGCTTGAGGTGGCAACGGGCTGAAGCCCGCTGTTGAGTTCCTCTTTCCCCTATGACTTTGCAACAGCCCTGCGCAAGTTGCCGCGCCACAGTCATTCTGCTCACGGGCGTGCTACCGGGTTCGAGGCGGTTGTTTCTGGCTGCGCCGGGCCGAGCATTTTCGGCAACCAGGCCTCCATCAGCCGCACCTGCTCGTCAATCGTTTCGAAATCGCCGGCATACGAAATCAGATTGAGCTGCGGGTCGAAGCTCCAGAAGCCCGCCCGCTGGTAGAGGAACTGGATGTAGGTGTGGCAGATGCGCAGCACGATTTGGGCAAGCAGGCTGCCCATCCACGGGAAGCGCACGATGACACCGCGCTCGTGAATGAGCAGCGCGAGGTCGAGCTCCGGGGCGGGATAACGCAGCAGCACCGCCCCATCCGGCCCCTGCTCGGGGATCAGCGTGGGGTCGAAATGGAGCAAGGCCCGCGCCAGCGCCTTCACGCGCAGCCTGCGCACCGGGATGAACGCTTCGGGTTGCAGCGGGTCACCACTGTGGGCCGTCAGCCATTCGACCATCTTCGGGGTCAGCCGTGCGCCCTTCGGCGCGACGAGGTGGATGAGGTAGTGCATCAGGAGAAAGTTGAAGGTTGAAAGTTGAAAGTTGAAAGGGAAGTGCAGCGGATAGCACGATCAGGCAGGCAGTGCCGCGCGTGTATCTGGCTGCTCTGAAGACCCGGACGGCTGCTATTTCCTTTCAACTTTCAACCTTCTACTTTCAACTATCCTTCAAACGGCCGCTCGCCACGGCGCGCGCGGGACAGTAAATCGGCAAGCCCGGCTTCGGCCTGGCGGCGATCCGCTTCAGTCAGCGGCAGCGCGCGGAAATCATCCTCGTCGAGCGTCAGCGTTCGCCCATCCGGGTAGACGAAAACATCCAGCCCCAGGTCGTCCCACGCCACCACGCCGTTTTCGATGACGGCCGGCCGGGTGAGGTTGCAGTACCAGCCGCGCAGCGCCCCGGTCGTTCGGTCGAAGATCTGGAACACGTTGTACCAGCGGCCGGTATAGTGCCACTCGACGAAGCGGTCGCCGCGCTGCCAAACGAAATAGCCGTCGTCGCGGTCGTCTACATTGAAATACGCCACCAGGCGAAGCGCCGCGCCGTCGAAGCTCTCCAGCACGCCGGTATACTCCCAAACGGGCTGACCCGCCACATTGCGCTTGATGACGCGGGTCGTGTCTCCCGGCTGCATCAGGCCCGCCCCAGCGTGTGGATAACGAGCAGCAGGCCGTCAGCGGTGGTGACGCGGGCCGTCGTGCCAGTCATGAGGTTGCTCACCCCGCGCGCCGGGCCGAAGCGCAGATCTTCGCCGCGCAGCGGGTAGTGCAAGCCTTCGGTTCGTATACCATGCGCCGCGCCGTTGACGGGCAGCAGCGACACGGTATCGCCGGTCGCGCCGTCAATCACGCCGCCGCCGGGAGGCAGCAGCCAGGCTTCCTGCCGCCCCGCCACAATTCGCACGTCTTTTGCGGCCAGGGCGGGCAGCGCCAGCAGGTACAGGTTGCCGAGCGTCTGGTCGAGGCGGTCACCCAACGCACCGATCACGCGAATATGCACCGCGCCCTGCCCGGCCGCGAAAATCAGCGCCAGTTCGAGGTCGGTCTCGTCCTTCTCTGGCGGATAGCGCAGCACCTGCGCGCCCGCTCGTTCGAGCTGCGCCAGTTCTGCGGCCGAAATCGAGTCCATGTCGCCAATCACGGCGTGGACGCCCAGCCCGAAATGGCGGGCGACCCGCACGCCGCCGTCGGCCGCAATCAGCAGCGCCTGATCGCCGGCATCAGCCAGCGCCCGGCGCACCAGCTCGCCGTCGTTGACGCCACCGGTGGCAAAGATCAGGGCGTGGGTGGGGTGGGTGGGTG
>JAEURB010000323.1 GCA_016788435.1 Anaerolineae bacterium
CGCTCGCCTAATCCGTTAAAGGCCAGCGGGAACGGCCCGGCAGTATAGGCCAGCACCACCAGCACGCCGCCCAGTCCGATCCAGAACAGCAGCGGGCCGCTTTGGGCCAGCAGGAACAGGCCGATGAGGATGCCGCCCAGCACCGTGACAATTGCCCCGGCCAACACCTCGCGCGGGCTGAGCAGCCCTCGCTTGAGGATCATCCCCTGCCCGGCCTGCTTCAGGTCTTCCGCGCCGCGCCGGAAGTCAAAGTACTCATTGATCAGAGTGGCAGCGATCTGCAGCAGCAGCGCGGCAAGCAGCGAGAGCGCGAACAGGGCGAGGTTGAATACTCCATCCTGCAGCGCAATGACGCCAGCCGCACCAAGTGGCACATAAGTCGCCGTGAGGGTGCGCGGCCGCGCTGCCCGCCGCCACGCCTGCCAGCGCGTCATCGCTGCCCGGTCGGACGAGTCGCTCATCATGCAACCCCCACCAAAGGCGCAGGGTAGCGGCTTACATGACTGCGCTGTAATATTTCAGCCATTCGCAGAACT
This sequence comes from Anaerolineae bacterium, assembly GCA_016788435.1. Classification (GTDB taxonomy): domain Bacteria; phylum Chloroflexota; class Anaerolineae; order Aggregatilineales; family Phototrophicaceae; genus Flexifilum. The sequence continues at coordinate 537 of JAEURB010000323.1, forward strand.
TCCCTTATCGCCCGGAGATGGTCACTATGCGCTCGAAATCACTGCTTGCCGCCGCCGCCCTTCTGCTCGCCCTGGCGGCCGCTGCCTGCGGGCCTTACGCCCCGACGCCTGAACCTACGCGCCGCCCGACCATCACGCCCTCGCCGGAAGCGACCGTCGAAGTGACGGCTGAAGCAACCAGCGCGCCGTAGGCGGTTAGTCCTGCCATTCGAAATGCTCGGCGGGTGGCCGGTTTTTGGCCCGCGCTGCCCGCCAGCGCCGAATGAGTGCCGTCCCGCCCAGGGTGCAGTACAACAGTGCGCCGGTCAAGCCAGCCAGCACCCATGCCCCCACCGACGAAATGGCGTTCATCCCGGCCGCCAGCAAGGCCGCCTCGGCTGGATCAACGGGCAGCATCCGCCACAGGAAGTTCAACTCTTGCAGCGCGCCGAACGCATCATAGAGCGCAAACGAGAGTACAGCCAGGATGATCCCGCAGTTGAGCATGAGTAGCGGGAAGACCAAACCCCAGCGCTGCCGTCCCCAGTCCACGATGGAGAGCAGGCAGAAAATGCCGCCCGCTGCCAGCACCGCGATCATGACGGTCGTCAGCCAGCCGCCATTTTCGGCCAGAAATGCCGTGTACTGAAAGAGCTGAACGATTTGTTCCGGGGGAGCGGCCGATGCGCCCACAGGCATCATCCACCCCCGTTCTGCCGGATCAGCGCCATCACCGGGTCGAACAGCAGGCCGTTGGTCGCCACCGTTGCCGGCGCATTCAGCCCACCCTGCCCACCCCAATCGGTGAAGGTGCCGCCCGCCTCAGGCAGGATGACATCGAACGGCCCGTTGTCCCAGATGTGCATCGCAGGGTCCACCATCACTTCGGCCCGGCCAGTGGCCACCAGCATGTAACCATACGAGTCGCCCCACGTGCGCTGTATGCGCGTGGCAGCTACCAGCGCGTCGCACGCCGCCTGATTGCCGCGATACCCGGTCACTTCGCTCAACAGCAGCGTCGCCTCACGCAGTTCGGCCTGCGTCGAAACATGGGCACGGCGGCCATTCCAGGTACTGCCCAGCCCACGCGCCGCCGCGACCGTTTCGTTGAGGGCCGGGAAATGCGCCACGCCCACCAGCGCATGGTCGCCCTCGGCCAGCGCCAGCAGGCAGCCATAGATCGGCACGCCATGAATGAACGACTTGGTGCCGTCAATCGGGTCAATGATCCATTCCCGCCCGCTTGTGCCTGCGCTGCGGCCATATTCCTCGCCGATGATGCCGTCGTGCGGGTAATAGCGTTCGATCAGGCCGCGCAGCAGGCGTTCCGCACCTCTGTCTGCCTCCGTCACTGGCGACTCGTCGGCCTTGCGCTCGACGGCAAGCCCGGTTTGAAACAGGCCGAGCGTGCTGCGGCCCGCTTGCCAGGCGGCGTCCAGCGCGAAATCGAGCGCATCCCGCAGGGCGCGCTCACCCAACCCCGACACCGGCGTCACAGGCCAATGCGCGGCGCGCGCATCGTCGCCGCCGCTTCGATGCCCAGCAAATGGCAAACCGTTGGCGCAATTTGCAGGTGCGTCACCCGCTCGCCCGTGTTGCCCCGCCCGTTGCCCTGCGGCGGCACATGATAGAACGGAACCAGCCGGTGCGAAGGCAGTGTGCCGCCATGGTGCGCGCCGGGCTGGTCGTCCATGCCGTGATCGCCCGTCACCAGCACGTGATAGCCCAAAAGCTTCACGGCCGGAATCAGTGCCGCCAGCGCCTGATCCTGCACGACCACGTTACGCCGGTATTCGGCCGACAGGCCGCCGTATTCCTCGCCGAAAGTGTCGCACGACATCGGGTGGATGAGCAGATAGTCTGGCTGGAACTTCGCCACCAGCGAACCCGCCGCCGCGAAAACCTCGATATCGGGGTACGGATATTCCTGATAGAAACGCCCGTGTTGAATCGCCAGCGCAGGGTCATCCACCTCGCGGTCCATGACGATGTCGTAGGGCGCGTGATTGTACAGCTCCGAGAACCATGAGTAGGCCGCCGCCGCCGTCACCTGGCCGGCGGCGCGGGCCAGTTCGAAGATGTTAGGCACAACCGAACGGCGCACGACGTTATTGTGCGTAACGCCGTGTTCGCTCGAAACCACGCCCGTATGCACCGTCTCGTACATCGGCCGCGACATGGACGGAAGCTCGCCGACGCAGGTATAGCGCGTCGCCTGCCGCGTTTCGACCAGATGCTCCAGATAGCCCATGTACTGCTTGGCCGCGTCGTCGCGCAGGGCGTCACACAGTACCAGAATGACCTTGCTCATGACCTATCCTCGCCAAACCGGCACGTCTTCAAGTGGCTCGTGAACGTGCACAACCGGCACGCCGGGGCCGTTGGTGGGAGCGGCCCAGCGTACGGCATTATTCAGCACCTGGCGCACTTCGGCCTGATAGTAGGTTGGGAACGTTTCATGCCCCGGCCGGAAGTAGAAGACCTTACCTTGCCCGCGATAATAGCAGCAGCCACTGCGGAAGACTTCGCCGCCAGCGAACCAACTGATGAAAACCAGCGAGTCGGGCTCGGGGATACCGAACGGCTCGCCATACATCTCCTCATGCGGGATGACGAACTGATCGGGCAGGCCATCTGCAATCGGATGCGCCGGATTGACGACCCACACCCGTTCCTTTTCCCCGATTTCGCGCCACTTCAGATTGCAGGTGGTACCCATCAGCCGCTTGAAGATTTTCGAGAAGTGGGCCGAGTGCAGCACAATCAGGCCCATACCGGCCAGCACGCGCGCCTGAACGCGATCCACAATCTCGTCGCGCACATCCTCGTGCGCCTTGTGCCCCCACCACAGAAGCACATCGGTTTGCGCCAGTGCATCCTCGGTCAGGCCATGTTCCGGCTCGTCAAGGACGGCGGTTCGCACCTCAAAACCGGCCTCTCGCAGCCCGTCGGCAATCGCGCCGTGAAGCCCGTTCGGGTACACGCGCCCCACGGCTTCATCCTGCTTCTCGTGGCGCCCCTCATTCCAAACCAGAACGCGCAATGCGCTCACCGCTTTGTCTCCTTGCTACATGGAATACTATGCGGGCTATTGTGCCACTGCCGCAATCACGGCGTCCACCTCGATCTCGACCAAGTGGCGCGGGTCCACCAGACGCGAGATCTCGACCATCGTCGAAACCGGCCGCACCGCCCCGAAAACTTCCCCGTGCGCCCGCCCCACTTCCTGCCATAGGCCGATATCCGTGACGAACATCCGCACGCGCACCACATCGGTCATCGCTGCGCCCACTTCATGCAGCGACCGCTCGATCTTGCGGAAGATGTACACGGCCTGCGTATACGGGTCATCGCCATGCACATTTCCCTGCTCGTCGCTGGCGGTCGTGCCCGACAGATAGACGAACGGCCCCACGCGCACCGCCCGCGAATAGCCAACCGCCGCTTCCCACGGCGTCCCGGTCGAGTAGTTCATGCGTTCCATTGCCCGCCTCCTGACGACTGGATATGAAGAGCGGGCATCCACCGGCTGGAGGACGCCCGCCCAAGATAACAGCTTGACCTCACTCCCTGCCCTCTCCAAACTCGGAACTGGATTGAATCTGGCGCATCATTCATCCCCTCTCCGATTCGGAGAGGGGACGAGGGGTGAGGTTCGCTACACGGATTCGCCGAGATAGGCCTTCTGCACAAGCTCGTTGGCCAGCAGGTTCCTGCCGGTATCCGACAGCACGATTTCGCCTGACTGCAGCACATAGCCCCGGCTGGCAACTTCGAGCGCCAGCAGTGCGTTCTGCTCGACCAGCAGGATCGTGTTCCCCTGCGCATTGAGTTGTTTGATGATGTCGAAGATCTGGTCCACCAGCACCGGCGCGAGGCCCATGCTCGGCTCGTCCATCAGCAGCACCTTCGGCTCCGACATCAACGCACGCGCCATCGCCAGCATCTGCTGTTCGCCGCCGGAAAGCGTGCCGCCCTTCTGCCCCATGCGCTCCATCAGGCGCGGAAAGAGCGCGGCGTTCTTGTCCAGGCGGCGGGCGATTTCGGCGCGGCCCTTCACGTTATAAGCGCCCATCTCCAGATTTTCGCGCACGGTGAGCAGCGGGACAATCCGCCGCCCTTCCGGCACATGGCCGAGT
>JAEURB010000341.1 GCA_016788435.1 Anaerolineae bacterium
GCTTTCCGGGCCGGCAGGTGATTGACCTGATCGGCATCGAGAATGAAGTCGAGTTTCCCGATGGTTCGTAGCGAGCGGAGCGTTCAATGTCCACCGGCCCCAAACAGCAGTCACAGGAACGGTTCGGCCGCTTCGCGCCAAGCTACGTCACCAGCGCGGGCCACGCCAGAGGAGCCGAACTGGAACGCTTGCTCGCGCTGGCCGCGCCCCAGGCTGGCTGGCGCGCGCTGGATGTAGCGACCGGCGGCGGGCATACCGCGCTGAAAATCGCGCCGCACGTGCGCCAGATGGTCGCCAGTGACCTGACGCCAGCCATGCTCGAAGCCGCCCGCGCCCACATTGCGCTGCAAGCGCCGAATGCCGCCTTCACCGCCGCCGACGCTGAAAGGCAGCCTTTCGCGGCGGGGGTGTTCGACCTCGTGACCTGCCGCATCGCCCCGCACCACTTCCCGGATGTGTTCGCTTTCGTACGCGAATGCGCCCGCGTGCTGAAGCCGGGGGGCCGGTTGGTCGTGCAGGATCTGACCGCGCCGGACGATGAACGCGCCGCCCGCTACGTGGACGCCTTCGAGCGCCTGCGCGACCCCAGCCACGGCCGGATGGTCGCGCCCTACGAGTGGGAGGGGCTGCTGCTCGACGCCGGTTTCGCGGTCGAGGCGGCCGAAATTCACCGCCGCCCGGCCAACATGGAGGAGTGGGCGCAGCAGCAGGATTGCCCGCCAAACATCATCGAACGGCTGCATATTCTGCTGGCGCAGGCCCCGGCGGCGGTACGTGACTGGCTGAATGTGCAGCACGCCGCCACCCCCGCCGCGCAGTTCGATCATGTGTATGTGATCATCGCGGGAGTGCGAGGAGCTAGTTAGGCATCGCCATCTAGGCGCCCTGGCTCACATAGGGGATGGCAGCTTAGTCGTCCAATTCTTCGACCAACTCTGGTTCACTTTCTATGATGCCTACAGTCTCGTCATCCTTGGCTGTCTGAACCAAGAGCCGCTGGGCCTTATCCATCTGCACCTGCAGCATTCGCGTACGCGTGCCTAGCATATTATCGTAATGCGTTCTCGCAGCATCGAGGCTCTTACCCATCTTGTCCATTTCTTCGACGTACTTCGCCCATCTCTTGGTAAAGTTTCCAAGGAGATTGAGAATCTCGCGTGAATTCTTCTCCACTCGGTAGTTGCGAGTTGCCTGTCGAATCACTTGTACGATGCTATAGAGAGTGAGTGGTGAACAGAGGACAACGCGGTTGCTCAACGCCTCGTGGAAAACCTTCTCATCCTCATTCAATACAAAGCGATAGATCGGCTCACTTGGTATGAAGAGCAGAACGTAGTCCAGCGTGTTTTGCTCACTGTTAATGTAGTCCTTCCCTGTCACCTCCTTGATGCGCTTGCGCACGTCCGTCCCTAGAGCGTGTTTGAAAACTCAAATTGCGAGCCTTCGCAGGAGGAGACGAGACATCGCGGTGTAGATCCAGGCTTCACTCACGGTGGCGAGCTGCTCAAAGTCGCGGCTGAGCCTGCGGAACGTGCTGATCCAGGCAAAAGTGCGTTCAACCACCCAGCGCCGGGGGAGCAGGATGAACCCCGGTTGCGCAGCCCGCTTGACGATCTCCAGCCGCCACCCGTAGGCGAACTCGCATAAGTCTTCCAGGTCACCGGTGTAGCCTTGATCCGCCCACACCAGCTTGAGGCGCGGGAAATGACCAGCCATCGCTCCGAACACCTCCCAGGCCCCGTCGCGGTCCTGCACGTTGGCTGGATGGACGACCACTTTGAGCATGTGTCCGGCCGTATCGACTACGATGTGCCGTTTGCGTCCATTGACCTTCTTCCCGCCGTCATAGCCGCGTGCCCCCCTTTTCGCGTCGTCTTCACGCTCTGACTGCCGATGATGCCTGCGCTCGCCTGGGCGTCACGTCCTGCCCGGGTTCGGACTTGCTGGGTGAGGCGGGTGTTGATCTGTTCCCACACCCCGTCCCGTTCCCACGCCCGAAACAGGCTGTAGACGGTCTGCCAAGGCGGAAACCCGTCCGGCAGATAGCGCCACGGACACCCGCTGCGCACCAGATAGAACATCGCATTCACCATCTCACGCAGGGTGTGCTTGCGGGGGCGTCCCGTGGCCTTAGCCGGCGGGAGAACCGTCTCCAGCACGCTCCATTCCGCGTCCGTCACATCGCTGGGGTAGACCTTGCGTTCGCTCATCCACTGACTCTGCCCTATCCCAGCCCGGTTTTCAAACACGCTCT
>JAEURB010000353.1 GCA_016788435.1 Anaerolineae bacterium
TTGAGCAGGCCGATTTCCTCGCAGGTTTCCATCGGGAACTGCGTCACCTGCCGGATCGGGTTATCGTCGCTCTCCTTGGTCTGGCGGTGCAGCGACAGATATTCGACCAGTGGCAGGTCGGCGACGATGATGCCGGCGGCGTGCGTCGAGGCATGGCGCGACACGCCCTGCAAACCGGCGGCGGCGTTCATCACCTGCTGCAGCACCGGCGTGCTATTCACCAGCTTTTGCAGTTCAGGGTTTTCGGCGATGTAGGTCTTAACCGGCTTCGGCTTCGGCTCGGTGGGAATGAGGCGCGCCGCCTGATTGACGAGGTCGAGGTCCACGCCCAGCGCGCGGCCCACGTCGCGCACGGCCGCCTTGGCACCCAGCGTACCGAAGGTGATGATGGCCGCCACGCGCTCTTCGCCGTACTTGCGCACGGTGTAGGCGATCATCTCGGCGCGGCGGTCTTCCGGAAAGTCCATGTCAATATCGGGCATGGTGATGCGGCCCGGATTGAGGAAGCGCTCGAAGAGCAGCGTATTCTGGATCGGGTCAATATTCGTGATGCCGAGCGCGTAGGCGGCCACGCTGCCCGCACCCGAACCGCGCACGTTCCACCAGATATCCACCTGACGCGCGTACTCGCATAAGTCCCACACGATCAGGAAGTAGGTGGCGAAGTTCATGCGGATGATCGTGCTCAACTCGAAATCGAGGCGGTTACGCAGCGCCTCATCGGCCAAGGCGCGGTCGCCATAGCGCCACACGAGGCCCTTCTCGCACAGGTGGCGCAGGTAGCTGTCGCTGGTGAAGCCCTCTGGCACGGGGAAGTTGGGCAGATGGTAGCCCTTGCGTTCGAGATTGAGGTCGCACATCTCCACGATCAGCCGGGTGTTCTTCAGCGCTTCACCGTCGTTGACATGGCCGAATGCGTTCCACATCTGCGCGGCGCTGCTCAGGAAATAGCTGTTGTCCGTCATCCGCATACGCTTGTCGTCAGACTTCAGCGCGCTGGTTTGAATGCAGAGCAGCGTATCGTGTACGTCGTAATCGTCTTCGAGCACGTAATGCACGTCGTTGGTGGCCACCAGGCGCACATCGTCTTTACGCCCAATTTCCACCAGCCACTGGTTCAGCTTGTCCAGTTCGGGGATGTCGTGGCTTTGCAGTTCGAGGAAGAAGCGGTCGCGCCCGAAGGTTTGCAGGTAGAAGTCAATCAGGTCGCGGGCCTCGCGCTCGCGATCCTGTACGACCAGCGACGGAATCTCCCCGGCGAGGCAGCCGCTGGTGACGATCAGACCCTGGCTGTGCGCCGCCAGAAAATCGCGGTCAATGCGCGGTTTGTAATAGTAGCCTTCGAGCTGGGCGGCGCTGGCGATGCGGAGCAGGTTCTTATAGCCAGTTTCATCCTGCGCCAGCATGAGCTGATGGTAGGGGCTGCGGTCAAGCTGCGGATCCTTGTCGCGCATCGTCCGCCGCGCCAGATAGCCTTCCATGCCGATGATTGGCTTGACGCCAGCCGCCCGGCAGGCGTTGTGAAACCCCATCACGCCGAACATCGTGCCGTGATCGGTGATGGCGAGCGCATCCATGCCCAACGACCGGGCGCGTTCAATCACGCGGTCAATGCGGCTCAGGCCATCCAATAGCGAGTATTCGGTGTGAACGTGCAGATGCACGAAATCGAGATCAGTCATGGGTCAGTCAGGAAGCTGGTTAGCGGACAGAGGCGGCGAAGCGCACACGCTGGTGGCCGGATTATAGCCCGGCCTTCATGGTTACGGCGTTTCAATTGCATTTATACTGAGGGCTGATCCGCTGACTGCCCAATGCAACGCTCATGCCTGAACTTCCCGAAGTTGAAACAGTGGTGCGCGGCCTGCGCGAGCCGCTGGTGGGGCGCACCATTCTGGACGTATGGACGGATTGGCCCAACACCTTGCGCGGTATGCCAGTGGCGGATTTTGCCGCGCGCGCCCACGGCCAGGCCGTTCGCAGTATTCACCGCCGCGCCAAGTACATCGTTTGCACGCTCGATCACGACTTGCTGGTGGTGCACCTGAAGATGACCGGCCGACTGTATGTAGCCGAAAATGACGCCGTGGTAGAGGCCGACCGCTGGGTGCATTTTCGCGCCCAGTTGGATAACGGCCAGCAGCTGCGCTTCAGCGATGCGCGCAAGTTCGGCTTCGTAAAACTTGCGCCCAACCTCGAAACGCTCGCGCCCAGGCTCGGCGTCGAACCGCTCGAAGACGGGTTCACGCCGGCTGGTTTCTCGCTGCAACTGGCGCGGCACCGAACGGCGATCAAAGCGCTGCTGCTCGACCAGTCCATCGTGGCCGGCGTGGGCAACATCTACGCCGACGAAGCCCTGTACCTCGCGCGCATTCACCCGCTGCGCCCGGCCAACAGCCTGAGCGAAGATGAGGCGGCCGCGCTGCACGCGGCTATTCGCGCAGTACTGGCCGAGGCCATCGAACGCGAGGGCGCGAGCATCAGTTGGTATCGCAAGCCCGATGGCAGCCGGGGCGAAGCGCAGCGCGGCTTTGCCGTTTATGGCCGCGAGGGTGAGCCATGCCTTACGTGCGGAACACCCATCGAGAAAATCCGCATGGCGCAGCGCGGCACACATTTCTGCCCGAATTGTCAGAGGAAAAGTTGAAAGCCACGAGTTGAAAGTTGAAAGCAGGGCCTTTTGCGGCAGCAAGCCACTTTCAACTTTCAACCTTCAACTCGCCATCCGGGAGACTCCACATGGACATGGGTGAATTCTTCGCGCAGTTACCGCCAATCTTCCCGATTCTGCTGATCGCGTCCGTCCTGCTGATCATTGCCGGGCTGGCCATCCTGGTCTTCAGCGGCAGCGGCAAGAAGAAGGACAAGAAGCGGAAAGGCGGCGATATCGAGCTGCCAGCCGTGCCGGCCATGAAACCGGCCAAGTCATCAACGGCCGCTTCTTCACCGGTCGCGGCCGGCCAGTGGGCGCTGCCCGATATCGAACAGATTTCGGCTTCCAGCGCGCCACCGCGCCCGTCCGGCACATACCGGCTGACACTCGCCAGCGGCGAAAGCGTCGAAGCCGTGGAGGTGATGGTGCTGATGCGGGATGTGAGCGACGGCACGCTGATCGCCCAAATCGGCGGGAATGCCTACGCCTGCCCGCCTGCTGGGGCCGACGCGGACTTCATGCGCCGTTACACGATTGCCGTCCGCGATCTGTCGGCCAGCGCCGCTGATGGAGCGCGCCCGCCCCGTCCAGCATCCGCTGCTCCGCCGCCTGCTGCATCGCAGCCCGCCGCCAGGTCAGCGGCTGCCCCGGCTGCTGCCGTGACCGGCAGCGACATTCCGGGCGACCTGCCCAAGTTCACGACACCAGAAACGACCGAAGCGCCGCGCCTTGGCCGCCGTCCGGCATCCACCGCGCCCATACCGGAGATCAATGTCGCCGCATCCATCGAGGCCTATCTGCAATTCCGCCTGCTCAGCGAGGAGCGCTTCGTTGACCGCAGCATTCACGTACTGCCCGCCGGGGCCGACGGCGTCCGCATCGAGGTGGATGGCGAGAGCTTCGGGCATATTGACGACGTGACCGACCCGGCTGTTCAGGCGTTCCTGCGTGAAACCATCGCCGACTGGCAGAGCAGACAGTGAACAACAGAAGTTGAAAGTTGAGAGTTGAAGGTTGAAAGCAGGGTATGCTATCCCTTCGGCAGGGGATGAACAGATGTACACTCTCCGCTTGGCCGCTGAAGTTGCGCACTGAACATGAAAGGACGAAACTCGTTCGTAGCGTGACGAGCCGTCCTTTCAACTTTGAACCTTCAACTTTCAACTCATGCGGAGCGCCTCATGAACGATCACGATGACGTTAGCATCCCCGAATTGCTAAGCCAACTGGACGCAGGCTGGGCCGAATTGCAGGCCTTCATCGCGTCACTGACGCCCGAACAACTGACGGTTCCCACCGATGCGGCCGGCTGGACAGTCAAGGATCACCTCATCCATCTGGCGGTGTGGGAGGACGGCATGAACGCCGTGCTCACCCACCAGTCACGCCGCGAACGGATGGGCATTCCGGCTGAGTTATGGGGCGGTGACGATTACGACGGGATGAATGCCATCATCCAGCAGAAACACCACGCTGATACGCTCGATAGCGTGCTGGCCACCCTCGACCGCGTGCATGCTGAACTGCGCAGCCGGATCGCTGCCCTCAGCACCACCGATCTGCTGGCCCCGTATTCCGATTACCAGCCGGATTCGACCAGCACTAACCCCATCGTCGGGTCGCTGGCTGGCAACAGCTTCGGCCACTACGAAGAACATATCCCCTGGATGCAGGCGATTGTGGAGCAGGACTGATAAGGCCGGGAGGAACCGATGAGTGACCAGAACGATCTTTCGCAGATCACAGTCAGCGAGTTCCTGCAGCGTCTTGACGCCGCATGGGCCAGTCTGCAATCCTTCCTCTCGTCGCTCACGCCGGGGCAGTTGTCCGGCCCCACCGACACAGCGGGCTGGACGGTGAAGGACCATCTCGTGCATATCATAGTGTGGGAAGACGGCATCAACTCCCTGCTCGAAGGCGGCGACCGCCGTGCGCGTATGGGGGTTGATGAGGCTACATGGGCTGGCCGTGATTCCGACGCGATCAACGCCGCCATTCAGCAGCGGAACCGTGAGCGTACCCCGGACGACGTGCTGGCGGCGCTCGGCCGCACGCACGCCGCTTTCCGCAACCACATCAGTGGCATGAGCGACGCCGACCTTCAGCGGCCTTACAACACCCTCGTGCCCACGTCCGACGACACGCGGCCGTTCATCGGCTGGCTGGAAGGCGACAGCTTCGGCCACTACACAGAACATCTGCCGTGGATGCAGGCGATTGTGGACCAGAGCTGAGAGAATCAAGCACAGAGTCACAGAGGACACAGAGAAACCGACTCTCTCTGTGTCCTCTGTGACTCTGTGGGGATAAATGCCCTGCTTACGCCCCGTTCGGAGCCTCCAGCATGCCCGTGATGATGTGCTCGACTTCCTCGATGGTCGTCTTCTTCGGGTCAATGTCGTCGGCGACTTTCTTGCCGCGCCGCAGCACCACAATGCGATCCACCACCTGAAATACATGGTAGATGTTGTGAGCGATGAAGATGCAAGAATGGCCGCTGTCACGTGCATTGCGCACGAAGCGCAGCACCCCCTGGGTTTCTTCGACGCCGAGGTTGTTGGTCGGTTCGTCGAGGATGATCAAGTCGCTCTCGAAGTGCAGCGCGCGGGCGATGGCGACGGCCTGGCGCTCGCCGCCCGATAATGCGCTGATCGGCGTCGTGGGCGGGATCGGCTTCGAAATGCCCACCTTCCTGAGCAGATCGCGGGCGACCTCGTTCATCATGTCCTGGTTCATGCGGCCGAAGAATTTGGGGCCTTTCAGGGGTTCGCGGCCGAGGAACAGATTGCGGGCAATCGAAAGCTGCGTCACCAGCGCCGAGTCCTGGTAGATGGTCTCGATGCCGTACTTGATGGCGTCGCTCGTGCTGCGAATATCCGCCTTCTGGCCCTTGATGAAGATGTCGCCGCTGCTGGTCGGCAGTGCGCCAGACAGAATCTTGATCAGCGTACTCTTGCCCGCGCCGTTATCGCCCAGCAGGCCGACGATCTCGCTCTCGCGCACGTTGAACGACACATCGTTCAACGCCTGCACCTGACCAAAGAACTTGTTGATGTGCTCCATCCGCACCAGATCGGTCATGGTCACGTCCCCGCGTTATGACGCCGCTCAAGCCAGGAGTGCAGCGCCATCATGCCAAGGATGATCGCGCCGATGAAGATGTTGTAGGCCAGGCCCGGAACGCCGATCAGGATGATGCCGTTGCGCATCAGGCGCAGGATGAAGACGCCCAGCACGGTGCCGATGATCGTGCCGCGCCCGCCGGTCAGTGCCGTGCCGCCGATGACGACCATTGCGATGATTTCCAGCTCGTAGCCCGTGCCGCTGTTCGGGTTCGCTGCCGAGGTGCGGATCGAGCTGATGATGCCAGCAAAGGCCGCCAGCCCCGCCGTGAGCATGAACAGCATGATTTTGGTGCGGCTGACGCGCACACCGCGCGCCCGCGCTGAACTGGAATTGCCGCCCGCCGCCTGAATCCAGTTACCCGCCTTCGTTTGCGTGAGGGTGTAACCGAGAACCATTGCGATCAGGATGAA
>JAEURB010000374.1 GCA_016788435.1 Anaerolineae bacterium
CCTGCGCCTGACCGCCCAGACAGAAGGTGCAATCTTACGCGCGCATTATGCGGCGGCTTATGCGAGCGCATGGCGCGAGATGCTGGTCTTCCTCGGCCTGCAAACCGGGATGCTGCTCACTTCCATGCTGACAAATGCAGCTACTGACACCGTGTATTCGGCGTCCGCGCTATGGGTAGTTTTCCTGTCGCTCGGGTTTATTGTCATCCTCGGTTTCGACCTGCTGCTGCGGCCCCGGGCATTGGCGGCGCTGGGTCTGGCGCTATCGGCCAGCGCTCCACGGGCAGGCGTGGCGGCCGTGCTGGGCGGCGTCGCGCTCATCGCGTTCTGGTTCGCGCAGTCCGTCGCGCTGCTCACTGGATTCTTTTTCGCCTCAATTCTGGCTGTTTTTCCTTCCAGCGAAGTCGGCGCTGTGTTCGTGTCTACACTGTTGACTGTTGCCATTCTTACTCCACCGCTGCTTGTCACGCTCTTTGTGCAGCGCACAGCCCTTTTCCGGCTGGCCGTGGCAGTGGCCGCGCGTGATGCATCCGCCTGATGCGGCAGCGAGCCCCCGTGCTACAATGCGCGTCGTAGTGATGATAAGCGGGAGCATGGCGCGTGCGGAAAGCTCTGGGATTGCTGATATTGCTCGGTCTGGTCATCGGCTTGTTCTTTCTGGCTGGCCGGCTGCGTGGCCTGCATTTCACGGTGAGCGGCCAGCCGGGCGACCTGTTGTACGCAGCGGCCTTCGCCGAGGGATCAGACGGCTGGAGCACCTATGACGACGGCCGTCTATCCGCGCTGGCAGAAAATGGCAGCCTCCTCGTGCGCGCCAATCAGGCTTCATCAGCGGCATTCTCGGCCGGGCCGTTCTGGTTCGAGGATGTGACGATACAAACGGCGGCCCGCGCCATCGAAGGCCCGCTCGACAACGGCTTCGGCTTGATGGTGGCGCTGCAAACTCAGGAAAATCAGCGGCCAGACGACGACGCCTACCTGCTGTTTCTGATTAGCAGCGATGGTTACTATGCGGTGCGCCAGCGCCTGAACGGGGCCGAGCAAGTCCTCAGCACATGGATTCCTTCGGCGGCTATTCAAACCGGGCTGGGTGTGGACAATGACCTGACTGTGACTCTGGCCGATGGTCTGGCATCGTTCAGCGTGAACGGTCAGCCGCTGGCCTTCTGCGTGCCGAATCAGCCTGACGGCGTATCCACTTACTATCTCGACCAGTGCGTGGATGGCCATATGCTGGATGCCCTGCCGGTGGCTGGTGCCGGGCCGGGGCAGGTCGGTGTGGTCGCGCTGACGACCGCCTCCGGTGGTCCGGGCGTCGCGGTGCGCTTTGGCGGCGTGTCGGTACTCGCGCCGTGAAGGTTTACGTTCGGGCGCTTGGCTGCCGCCTGAATTACGCCGAAATGGATGCGCTGGCCCGCGCGCTGGCGGCCAACGGCCATGTGGTTACGGACTCGCCTGACGAGGCCGAACAAATCGTGCTGAATACCTGCGCCGTGACGCAGGATGCCGTGCATTCCAGCCGCAAGCTCACCCGCCAACTGCACAAGGCCGCTCCCGAGGCGGCAATCACGCTCACCGGTTGCTACGCACAGCTAGCGCCTGCTGTAGCATCGGGTCTGCCGGGCGTCATTTCGGTGGCCGGCAATCAAGAGAAAGACGCGCTGGCTGGTCGCTGGGAGCCAGCCGGGGACTTTGACCTCGAACCGCTGCAGCGTGCCGCGCGGGTAGCCCGAACGCGGGCCTTCATCAAAGTGCAGGACGGCTGCGACAACGCTTGCACGTTCTGCATCACGACAGTGGCGCGTGGTGAAGGGCGCAGCCGCCCGGCCGACGCCATCGTGGCTGAGATTGGCCTACTCACCGCCCTCGGCTGCCGCGAAGCGGTCCTGACCGGCGTCCATCTTGGCAGCTATGGGCTGGACGAGGGGCGCGGGCATCAGTTGGCGGCGCTCATCCGGCGGATTCTGGACGAGACTGACGTGCCGCGCTTACGCCTTTCTTCCCTCGAACCCTGGGACTTGACGCCTGAGTTCTTCGACCTGTGGCGTGATGACCGGCTCTGCCCGCATTTACACCTGCCTCTGCAAAGCGGCTGCGACGCAACCCTGCGCCGCATGGCCCGCCGGACATCTCAAGCAGCGTTCTGCGACCTGCTGGCAGCGGCGCGCGGCCGAATGCCCGATCCTGCCATCACCACCGACGTGATTGCCGGCTTTCCCGGCGAAACTGAGGCCGAGTTCGAGGAGAGCCTGGCCTTCATCGCCAGGCAGGGGTTCGCTGGAATGCACATCTTCCGCTACAGCCCGCGCGCGGGCACTCCGGCCGCCAGAATGCGTGGCGCGGTGGACGAGGCGGTGAAGCAAGATCGCAGCGACCGGCTGCATGCGCTGGCGGCCGAAAGTCAGGCGGCCTATGCCCGCCGCTGGCTGGGCCGCGAACTGCCTGTGCTGTGGGAGCAGGTGGCCGGCGCGACGGAAGACGGTTTCCTCAACGTGGGGTACACTCCCAATTATCTGCGCGCGGCGTGCGTGCATAACGCCGCGCTGTCACATACGGTTTCACGTGCACGGCTGGATTCTTATGACGAGGACGCCGGGCAGGTGCGGGTGACGCCGCTGCTCGATGACGGGCCGCCGGCCCAGGGTGCTGGAAATGGATGACCCCAGAGTTGCGATGCAGGCGGCGCTTAAAGTGGCCATGCAGCAGAAAGACGCGCTGCGCCGCGACGTGATTCGCATGAGCCTCAACGCTATCAAGCAGGTTGAAGTGGACGAGCGGCGAGATCTGAGCGCCGAAGAGGCTGTGGCCATACTGCAAAAGGAAGTCAAGAAGCGCCGCGAGTCGATTGACGAGGCGCACAAGGCCGGCCGCGAGGACATCGTCCAGTCCGAAGTCGAACAATTGGCGGTGCTGGAGGTCTTTCTGCCCAAGCAGATGGATCGCGGCGAGGTCGAAGCGCTCGCCCGGCAGGCAATTGCTGAAACCGGCGCGGTGAACGCCAAAGACACGGGCAAGGTGATGGCTGCGCTGATGCCGAAAGTGCGCGGCCTGGCCGATGGCAAGCTCGTCAATGACGTGGTGCGGAGCCTGTTGAACTAGCCTTATGACTGATGGCTGGTTACGCGCGCGGTTCAGGCGTTGGTGGGAGGGCTGGCAGAGAGACTGGCGCGACACGCGC
>JAEURB010000388.1 GCA_016788435.1 Anaerolineae bacterium
CTGGTACGGAGTTGAAGCCGGTTTCGCCGCTGAACCCCTGCACGAAGAAGCCAAGATTGTAGTCTCCGGTTGGCGCGGTCCGGTTCTCCCAGCTCAATCCCTCCTCGGTCCACTGATACAGGTTGCCGGGTTGATATTCGAACGTGCCATCGGGCGTGACGACCGAGCGATAGGCCTGGAACTCGCCGCCAGCCTCCGGGCGGATATTGGCGAACGACTGGCTGTCGGCGGCCCGGCTGATCAGGCTGCCGAAGCTGCGATCCTCGTTGAACAGCACGCTGACGTCCATCCAGTCCTGGCTGCCCGGGAAGCGATAGCGCCCATAGAGCGAGGCCACGTCGTTGTTCAGGACGATATTCTCGAAATTGGCCGTCGTTCCATCGGTCACCTGAGGCAGGCGCACATACCAGGTGAAGCGGCTGTCGTCCACGCCGGGCGCCCAGATATTCTGGTAGTCCACGCTGTTGTCATCGGTCACAACCTCGGTGAGGATGCGCGCCTGGCGCAGGCGGACGGCCGTGCCGTCGGGCTGGATTTGGTCTACCGTGAAATCACCGAAGGAAACGTTGTTGCCCTCCACCTCCATGCCCACCGTAATCGGGGCGTAGATGCTACCGGTGCTCGGGTAAACGCCGGTGATGAACACCTGTGGCGCGCCGCTGAAGACATCGGCCCCGTAGGGCGCTTCGAGCAGGCTGCTGAAATAAACGCGCAGCATGTCACTCCAGCCGGCCAGCGGTGTTTGCTGGCGGTAGCGTGGGCTGAAGGCGGACGTGCTGAGCGGGAAGAAGATGTTGTAGAACGAGGTTTCGGGTTGCAGCGTTTCGCCCGCCGTGCTGTAGACGATGGCGTCGTCAATCGCCTGCAGTACATTGTTGGCCGCCGTCTGCATCAGGTCATCGGTCGAACCCGCCGTGATCCGCTGCATGAAGTTGCCGAGGTCAACTTGGTCATAGGACTGCGCCCACGTCGAATAGGTATAGGCGTTACTGCGCACGCGGCCGAGAAATGGCGCGTAGGCCTGTGGCTTGCGGTTGACCAGCGCCGAGAACTCGCCGAGTGCGTTCATCAGCTTGCCGAACTGGTCGAGGTCGGTGACGGCGACGCCCATGAACGGTTCAAGACCCGGAAATCCGAGCCGCATATCTTGCATATACTTCTCGGCCATCCGTTCGCCCAGCGCTGTCAGGTCAATCGCCGGGTCTTCGCGCAGCGAGTTAATCAGGAGCGTCATGTCGAAGCCCGGATTATTCATGATCTCGGGCGACGAGAAGACGGTGCGAACGTAGGGCTGAATGGCGGCGAAATATTCGATGCTGCTCATCAGGCAGGCATCGTTGATGACCAGGTCAATGCGATCCACGCTGGTCAGCGCCAGAGCGCGCTCCAGCGCCGAATTCAGTTCGGGCAGCGTGAGAATGGCCCCCGAACCCGTCTCGTCGTCGGTGACCGTGCCGGCCCACGCCCCGCCGTGATTATTGATGATGACCGCATAATGCTCGGCGGGGTAGGTGCTCATGCCCCACACCAGGAATTCGAGCAGTGTCATCGCGTCGCTGCTATCGGTTTCGCCGAGATTGGCCAGTGGCGCCGAGTCTATGGTAGGTGGAAAGCGCACCGCCGCGTCGTTCGATTGATCTGGGCTGGCTTCGAACACCCGGGTATCGGTCCAGTCCCCATTCGATGCGTCGTAACCCTCGGCGCGGTCCATCAGGGCGATCACGCGCACGGTCTCGTCGCTGCCGCCGGCGCGTTCCATCTCATCCAGGTCGTAGAGCAGGGCGGGCTCCAGATTGTTGTCAGCGCCGAGATAGGCCAGAACCGTCCATTGGGCAATGGGCCGGGCTTCGAGCGTGGGGTAGCCCACCGCGTCGAGGTCGAGTGCTGTTTGGCTGTTGACCGACGAAAGCGCGATGCCCACCCCTTGCAGAATGGTCACCTGCGCGCGGAACTCGCCGCTGGTTTCGCCTTCTTCCACGCCATAGCGGGTGATCACGAGATAGTAGTCACCGGCGGGGGCATTCTCGTATTTGAGATACGGATTGATATTCGTCGCGCTGCGGTCGTCACTTTCGCCCGCCCAGATGTCATTCTCAAAGTAGAGGACGGCGACCGCGTCGAGATCGCCGGACGAGGCGCGTACATCCACCGTAATGCTCGCGCCGTCGGGTACGGCGGGCAACTGGATAAGCTGGTACGGTTGCGCATCGTCAATCGAACCGGTGTATTCGCCGGCGCCCTGCGCCGCCAGTCCAACGGCCGGGATCATGCAGAGGAGAGCGATGGCGATCATGAGAATGAGCAGACGGGCGCGCATGAGTCCTCCATCGGTCGGTCACACCGTTCCTGCTCAGACTATAGCGCAATCCGGACTCTTGCATGAAGAAAATTACGCTATCAGGAAATAATGGGCTGGCATGGCCTTTTGTGACCCGTTAAACACATCCTGTATCCAATTTGGCCTCTTGCTTTTTTTTCGGAATGTGTCTTATTATGGACAACGGTCACCTCGTCAGGGTGGTTGCTATGATGCGCGCTGAAGGGAAATGAACACGTGACTGACACGACGAAGCAAACAACCCCGAAACGAAGCACCTGGGCGCGTTTGCGCGGTATGTGGACACTGGCGGATGGCTACCACCGCCTGTATATCCTGGCGACATTGTCGCTCGGCATGGCGGCGCTTGCGAAGACAGTCTCCTATCTGCTGCTGGCCCGTTTCATTGACGGCCTGATGACGGCCAGTGAGATCATGCAGATCGTGCTCCTGTTCGCGCTGGCGTTCATCGGCCTTGCGTTCATCGAGGGCACGTTCACATTTCTGAGTGGACGAATGGCCGCCAGAACCGCTGAAGGTATTACCCGCCGCCTGCGCAATGAGATGTTCGACCATATGCAGCGCCTGACCTTTGCCTTTCACGACAGGGCGCAAACGGGCGACTTGATTCA
>JAEURB010000398.1 GCA_016788435.1 Anaerolineae bacterium
GGAGCGCCTTCAGGACTACAAGGGCAAGCTGATCAAGACCACGCTCTCGGATGACGACGTGGACCGGCTCAAGATGATGCACGCGGTCGAATAGCCTTCGGCCCGGCTGAACCATACCCATGACGAGGCGCAGGCGGGATCTTCCCCACCTGCGCCTCGTACCCTTTCCGGTGAAGCCGTGTTCTAACACCGTAGACGGATCGCCCCTGCCGGGTATAAAATCCGCGCGTCGCAATCTCATTGTCGCTTCAGAAGTCACTCGTCTCGCTAGAGGGGAATAACTCACATGGCTGCAGCAAATCCAACTGCAAATGATGCAAAAGTCGAGGCACTCCGCGCCGCCGCCGATGGCTGGTGGCTGATCCTGCTGTGGGGCATCCTCACCCTGATGATCGGGCTGTTCCTGGTCAGCAACCCGGCGACGACCGCCGTCGCGCTGTTCACGCTGCTCGGCGCGTACTTTGTCGTCGCCGGTATCGTGGACGTGGTCGCCTCCATCGCCCAGCGCGGCCCCGGCTGGGGCTGGAAGCTGGCGCTCGGCTCGCTCTATATCGTCGCCGGTATTGCCGTGCTTGGCTCGCCGATCCTTTCCACCATCTTCGGCGTGTCGGTGCTGTACTACTTCATCGCCTTCGCTGCCATCTTCGGCGGTATCGTCAACATCGTTCAGGCCCTGCTGAAGATCGGCAAGGCGGGCTTCTGGCCGGTTCTGGGCACCCTGCTGCTCGGCATCCTGCAGCTCGTCATCGGCCTGTTCCTGCTCGAGAATCCGCTCACCGGCAAGCTGACGCTGGTGCCGGTCATGGGCTTCTTCGCCATCGCCGGTGGCATCGTCCTCATCATCGAGTCGCTGATGGTCCGCAGCATGGGCAAGAAGCTGCCCCCCGCGTAATTGGCACAATACCCATCATCACGCCAGCGGGCGGCCATTTGGCCGCCCGCTGTGTTTTCAAGAGAAGTTACGAGTTACGTGCCGACCCATTGGACGGATTCCGCAGTTGTGACCGAATGACGTGCGCTTGCTTCGCGGCTCGTAACTCTCAACTCGCGACTCGTAGCTTTCAACATTCAACCTTCAACTTTCAACTCATACCATCCTCACTCCTCAAAGCGCGTGCTGTGCACCGAATCGGCCAGCGGTTCGAGGACATGGCGCACTTCATGCAGCCAGGTGTCTTCGACCAGCACGATGACCGCGCCGCGCCCGTTGGCCGTTTCGCGGGCGATCTTCTCCAGCGTTTCGCGCGGCATGCCAAACTCGAACATGCTGGCGCTCACGCCACCCGTCACTGCGCCGGCCGCCGCGCCGGCCACCGCGCCAATCGGCCCGGCCAGCATACCGATTAATCCGCCCGCTATCGCCCCGACCAGCGCGCCCGTCTTGCCCGTCACGTCCTGCAAATCGCGCACGTGCGTCTTGCCGTCCTCGTCGTGCAGCAGCAGCGCCGCGTCCATCATCTTCAACTGGTGCAGGCTGGCCGCCTCTCTGATCGCGCTCAGGCCCTTCTCCGCCGCCGGGTGGCTGGGGAAATGAGCATGCACCATATAGATCACCGGGGTTCCCTTGTCCGAAGTCATCGTATTATCCTCTCTGACTCGTCCTGACTTGATCATACTCCACATCCACACAGGCGGCGGTCGCAACCCCGAACCACGCGGGCTACAATGGCGTAGGAAGAAGTTGAACGTTCAAAGTTGAAAGTTGAAAGATTCATGCGGCATCTGCCTTACGGATGAA
>JAEURB010000424.1 GCA_016788435.1 Anaerolineae bacterium
ATACGGATCTATCTGAATCCGGTCAGCGGCGGGTTCGATGGGTCTGTGACGTGTGGATACGTGATACCAGCCAATGCGCCGCTGGCGGTCTATCAGATGATCGGGCCGGTGGGTGCGGGCTGGGCTGGGGGCGGCGTCTCCCTGAAGATTGTCATCGACTCGATTGACAACGCGCCCAGCCTGCTGCTGGATGATGTTGAGGTGCGCCAGTACCCGACGACCAGCCTGACAGCGACGAATTGCCAGGCGGGCGGCCCGACCCCGACGCCGAGCACTACGCCGACGGCGACGAACACGCCAACAGCGAGCAACACGCCAACGGCGACTAATACGCCGGCGCCAACATTTACGCCGAGCCCGACGCGGACGCCAACGCCCACGCTAACGCCCAGCCCGACGTTCACGCCGTCCAATACGCCGGTGGCCTCGAATACGCCGGTTGCGACCGCCACCAACACGCCATCGCCGCAACCGAACCGGATCATCAACGGCACGTTCAGCAACGGTCTGGCCAACTGGGTGTTCATGAACGACATCAGCCGGACGGTGGTGAACGGCGTGCTGAACGCCTACCGCATGAACACGTCGAGTTGGGGCGGCATCATCCAGAACATGAACTTCAATGCCAGCCCGGGGCAGGCACTGGAAGCCCGGTTCCTGATGGGCAACAGCAGCGGGGTGGCGAAGACGATACGGATCTATCTGAATCCGGTCAGCGGCGGGTTCGATGGGTCTGTGACGTGTGGATACGTGATACCAGCCAATGCGCCGCTGGCGGTCTATCAGATGATCGGGCCGGTGGGTGCGGGCTGGGCTGGGGGCGGCGTGTCGCTGAAGATCGTCGTCGACTCGATAGACAACGCGCCAAGCCTGCTGCTGGATGATGTTGAGGTGCGCCTGCACGCCAGCGGCGGTGTGAGCGCAACCAACTGCGCGTGGAACGGCATACTTGGTGCGGGAGCTACCGGGCCAGGCATGATTGTGGCGACTGCCGCCCAGCTTCCGGGCATCCCGGATGGGCTGGTGCCGCTGCCGCCGCCGATGGAGATGAACCCAACCGGGACAGCAATCGCTACCGCTACCACAGCGCCGCTTCCCGAGCCGTCCGTTACGCCGCAGGCAACGGCCACGGTCGAACCCTCGGCCACCGTGCCCGCGCCACCCGCTACTCCCGCACCAACCGAGGAGCTGCCAACGGCCGAAAGTACGCCCGAAGTGACGCCGGGGCTGTAACTCCGCTTCAATGCAAAGGGGCCGTTCGCGTGAACGGCCCCTCTTACCTTCTCTCATCTGCCGGACTTCGTCTTTAACTGGCCGCGTTCATCCGCAGGATCGGCAGGCCGTTGACTTCCTGAATCGGGATTTGGCCGGTGGCTGCCAGCACGCCCGACACGACGGCTGCGGCGATGCTGGCGCCGCCAAACTCCTCATACGAGGGTCGGCCGGTCAGGATTCCCATTGAGGCGCTGACGATCTGCTCGCCCGGCGCCCACACATCAATGCCCTGTGCCGCGCTGAGGGGGTCCGGCTGCATATCTGGACCAAGTGAACCGACCGCGATCACACCGTCAAGTGAGGCGGGCAGCGTGGCGTTGCCGCCAGCGGTGTTCCCTGCCGAGGCGATCACGGGGATGCCACGTTCAACCGCATAGCTCACGGCGCTCGTGATCGCTTCGATCTCGGCGTCGGAGGAGCCAGGGTTGAGCGATATGCTCAGATTGATAATGTCTGCGCCGTTATCCACCGCGTAGGTAATCCCCGCCGCGATGTTTTCAACCGTTCCCTGCCCACCGGCCGCCAGCACCTTGATCGGCATAATGACTGCATTTGGAGCGATACCGGCCATACCCACGCCATTGTTGGTAATGGCGGCAATCACGTTGGCCATGGCGCAGCCGTGGTCAGACGTATCCTCCATCGGAGGGATACGGTCATCGGCCGGCAGAAAGCGGTTGCCCACTCCGTCGAAGCCGATCAGTTCGCGGTAGCTCGTTTCGTTGATGAAGTCCATCCCGCCAGAGATACGGCCTGCCAGGTCCGGGTTCTCGGTGCAAATGCCGGTGTCAACCACGGCCACCACGACCTGCGCCCGGTCAGATGGAATGGTTTCCCATGCCTGGGGCGCGCCGATAGCCGGTAGATACCATTGGCGGGGGAATTCCGGGTCATTCGGAATGAAGCCAACAGACGTAGGCTCGGCGGCCACGTCGGGCGGCAGTGTGGGCTGCACCACGATTTCGGACGATGGGCCGGATTGAGAATCTGGTCCCTGCGGGCCGGCGAAGCGCAGAACCACCAGCACGACCACGAGAATCACAAGCCCACTCAGAATCAGCAGTATTCCGCGCTCACGTTTGGACATTGTTTTTGGCTTCCTCAGGTTCTTCGACGGGCAATGCTGGAGGTCGGGCCTCAAACGCATTATAAGCGCCTTCCGCGTCACAGAGGCTTGAGTATGAGTGGCGTACCCACGCCGGATATTTCAAACTGCCTGAGCAAAGGGCGCGTTCTGCGGTATGCTTGGCGCTTCGACAACGGCCGATCCTTCAAGGCCGCTTATACAGCTTGAAGGCTGATAAGCTCATGCCCGTTTCAGATCCTGTACCGCTGGACGAGCTGCAGATTGACCGCACCAGTCCGGTCCCGATTTACCATCAGGTGGCACAACAGCTAACCGCGTTGATCCAATCGGGACGGCTTGCTCCCGGCCAGCGGCTCCCTTCCGAAACCGAGCTGGCGCTGATTTTGGGTATCAGCCCGATGACGGCGCGGCAATCCCTTCTCACGCTGGACGAGCGCGGTCTGATCCGCCGCCAGCGTGGTGTCGGCTCATTCGTGTCCGCGCGCTCGTTTGAGCGCGATGTGGGCATGCTGCAAGGCTTTACCGACGATATGGCCGGCCGCCGTGTGCTGACGCGCTCGCGCATCCTGCGCTTTGAGCGCTCTGCGGCACCCGAATATGTCATTGCGGCCGGGCAAGCGGAGGCGGGGGCCATCATGCTGCGCGTCAAGCGCCTCCGCTACGCCAACGAGCAGCCTGTCGCCTTGCAGGATGCCTATTTCGCGGGCGTGGATTTCACCCGGGAAGCGCTGGAGGCGACGGGTTCGATTTACGGGCTTCTGGCGAGTCAGGGTATCTCGGTGGCGCGAGGCGAGGCCGCGATTGACGCCGTCGCTGCCGAGTCCGAAGCGAACCACTTGCTGAATGTGCCGCTTCATGCGCCGCTGCTGCGCACGCGCTTGATTTCGTGGGATGCGGCCGGCAGCTTCCTTGAGTACACGTATTCGCTCTACCGGGCCGATTTGTACCAGCTGCGCGCCAGGCTGGGCCAGCAGTGAAGGGTAAGGCGCGCTGCCGGGTTCACTCGTTCTGCTTTCATGACGGCGCTCGTCTGAACAATCCGCCATAACTGAAGGACGTCTGCTGCTGTGACTGATTTCCGCACGCTCAAAGACCAGGCCGAAACCCTGCGCCGTGACAAGCAGTTCGAGCAGGCACTCGCCGCCTTCGACGAGCTGCTCAACCTGTACCCCGATCAGGCCACTGAGCGCGAGCGCTGGGGAAAAGCCTTTTGCCTGCGCGCCCTGGGCCGCCAGCGCGAGGCGCTCGACCTGTGCCGCGAGGTCTATCGCACACACCCCGAATTTGTGCCCAACCGCAATCTGTACGGCTGGTGCGTCTACGACCTCGAGATCAAACCGCTGCGTGAGGGCGAACCGGCCGACATCAAGACCTTCTATCGGGCGGCCGAGGCGATCACTCAGTTGACGCTGCAAGAGAACTATTCGCCCTACGAGCGCACGGTCTTCGAAGTGCTCCGTTACCTCAAATATCGCCAAACCTACCCGGCCGATGAGGTGTTGGCCTGGTGTGACAAGCTCGACCCCGACAAACTGGCGACCGAGGCTCGAAAGTACACCGGCCGCGATGGCCAGGAGCGCGTTGAGGCGTCGCCGTTGGAACAGTGGTACGGTCAGCGCACCAAGGCCCTCGAACACCTGCGCCGCTGGGAAGAGCTGATCGTCGTCTGCAACGAGGCGCTCGACCGGCTCACCGGGTTTCACTACAGCGACGAGATCTGGTTCCGCCGCCGCATCGCCTCCGCCAAGGCCGAATTGGGCGATACTCAGGCGGCTATCGGTGACCTCAAGGCGCTGGTACGGCTCAAGCCGGAGTGGTTCATCCAGGCCGACTTGGCCCGGCTGCTGCATGAGAACGGCGAAGATGAGGCCGCGCTCGATTATGCGCTGGATGCGGCGCTCGGCCCCGGCGAACTCGCCTACAAGTGGGAACTGTTCGCGCTGATGGGTGACTTACTGGCGGCGCAGGGCAGACCGCAGGAAGCCGGCCAGCACTACCGGCTGGCTTCGGCGCTGCGGGCCGAACGGGGCTGGCGCGAGGACAGCGATCTGGCGCAGCAACTGCGCGATCTGCCCCTGGTTCCCGATCAGCCGGCCGCCGCGATGGCCCGCGAACTGGAAGGGACGTGGCGCGCGCTCAAGTTCACCGATCAGGAGCGCGGCACGGGGGAGATCGAGCGAACCGACCCCGGCAAGCGCAGCGGCTTCATCCGCGCCAGCGATGGCCGCTCCATCTTCTTCCGCTTCCGCAATTTCGCCAGCCCGCGTGATCGCCTGCTGATCGGTACCAAGGTCTCCTTCTTCCTTCAGCCGTCCTTCGACAAGACGAAGAACCGCGAGTCGAACGAGGCAGTTGACGTGCGGGAGATTACGTGACGTGAAAGATTCTTCACCGGGACGCAGAAGAGAAACGAGAGAAGACTGTAGGAAATCATTCCCTCTGCGTTCTCTGGCTTTTCTCGGCGTCTCGGCGATGAGTCTCTCTCAGTTCAGCTTTTCGATAATCACCGCGGCCGTGTTCTGCGTATTTCCCATATACGGCGTGCCGAGC
>JAEURB010000463.1 GCA_016788435.1 Anaerolineae bacterium
TCACCGGCGTCAGCGGCAGCGGCAAAAGCTCGCTGATGGTGGATGTGCTGTATCGCAAGCTGGCGCAGGCGCTCAATGGCGCGCGCGAGCGCCCCGGCATCCACGAAAGCATCGCGGGCATCGAACACATTGACAAGATCATCAATATTGACCAAAGCCCGATTGGCCGCACGCCGCGCAGCAACCCCGGCACCTACACCAAGATGTTCGACCAGATCCGCACGCTGTTCGCCGAGTTGCCGGAAAGCAAGATGCGCGGCTACACCGCCGGGCGCTACAGTTTCAACGTCAAGGGCGGCCGCTGCGAGAAGTGCGAGGGGCAGGGCGTCCTCAAAATCGAGATGCAGTTCCTGCCCGATGTTTACGTCACCTGCGATATCTGCCACGGCGCGCGCTACAACCGTGAAACGCTGCAGGTGAAGTACAAGGGCAAGGATATTGCCGGCCTGCTCGATATGACCGTCAGCGAAGCCGCTGAGTTCTTCCAGCATCACCCGTCCATTATTGGCAAGCTGCGGACGCTGGAGGAAGTTGGCCTCGGTTACATTCGCATCGGCCAGCCAGCAACGACCCTCAGCGGCGGCGAGGCGCAGCGCATCAAGCTCAGCCGCGAACTGAGCCGCCGCGCCACCGGCCAAACGCTCTACATTCTCGACGAGCCATCCACCGGCCTGCACGCTGCCGATGTCAAGCGCCTGATCGCGGTGCTGCAGCAGTTGGTGGATACCGGCAATACGGTGCTGGTTATCGAGCACAATCTCGACATCATCAAGGTGGCGGACTGGATCATTGATATGGGGCCGGAGGGTGGTGACGCGGGCGGGCGGGTGATCGCCGAGGGGACGCCGGAGGAAGTCGCGCGGGTGCCTGAAAGCTACACCGGCCAGTACCTGCTGCCCTACCTGCACCACTTGGAGGCGATTGCGGAGGGGTAGAGAACTGGCTGGCTGTTGACAATCATGCCCTACGCCTGGAGCTCTACCTTCGTGTAAATACCGCTGACCGCCAGCGTGCAACCGATCGAGTCAAGCGTCAGAACGTCTTCCAGAGACGAGAACGCCCGGACCAGCCAACCTTCGGGTACACGTGTATGCTGCTCGATGCCGGCGCGGTACTGATCCACAATCAGAATTTCCTGCACCGACGGCATTTGACGGTATGCCGCGAGCTTGGTCAGCCGGTCATACATTGCGGTCGATTCGGACGTCACTTCGACTACAAGGCAAGGATTGATCAACGTCATCTGACTGGCGTCCGTATACTGCTCGTCGCAAGCCACGACAACATCCGGATAGAAGTAGATTTTGCCTGCAACACGCACGCGTAAATCGCTCGCAAATGCGCCGCAATCCGGGCGGTTTGCGAGTTGCGCGCGCAGTTCGCCGTGAACATTTCCGGCGATCATCACGTGGTTACGCCGTGCGCCAGACATCGCGATGATCTCGCCGTGAAAGTACTCATGGCGCGTCTCGGAGGCAGCCTCCAGGGCGAAATACTCTTCGACGGTGAACTGCGAACGATGATCAGTCGGCAACGCAACCATACTCAGCATCCTTGTCCTGAGCTTGTATCATGATCATACGCCAAAAGGTACACTGCATTCAAACGCGCAGCAGGGCACAAAGCTGATGACTATTTTCCTCCGCTCTATCACCCGCCCTGCCGCCAACTGGCCCGAAGGCTTCCCATTCAATGTGCCGGTCATCCGCGCCATCGAAACGCTCGAACTCAGCGCATCAGTCACCTTCTTCGTCGGCGAGAACGGGGCGGGCAAATCCACGCTGCTCGAAGCCATCGCCTGCGCTGCCCGCCTGCCCGCTATCGGTAGCGACCGCGTAGACCGTGACCCGACGCTGGCCCACGCCCGTGGCCTGGCCGATGCGCTGCGCTGGAGCTGGGGCAGGCCGCCGAAGCGGGGTTTCTTCCTGCGCGCCGAGGATTTCTTCGGCTACGCCCGCGAAGTCCAGCGCACGCGAGACGAGCTGGCGAG
>JAEURB010000490.1 GCA_016788435.1 Anaerolineae bacterium
CGCGCAGCAGAAGCGCCACCGCCATGATGAGCAGCAGCAGCACGCCCGGCCACGTCAAGCGAGGCCGCCAACCTTCCAGCGCATGGCCCACCGCGGCCAAAGCGCCCAGCGGTGACCAGCCATCGGGCGCGACCGCCCAGATGACGAACAACACGCTGACGGCCCACCCCAGCACGCCGATGACCGTGAACTGATTGCCGGATGACCCAACCGCCCCGACGTAGGCGAAGGCCGCGCCTAAAGCCAGCAGCACTCCGCGCGGAATCAGGTGGCTGGCCGCCAGCGACACGCGCTCCGGCTCCTGCCAGCCCGTTTGATCGGGCAGCGGGCTGAACCAGCGCGGTGGCTCGGCCGCCCGGCGCAGGCGCAGCACTTCCGCGCCCGCCCAGATTCCCGCGCCGGCCACCAGCAGCGGCAACCCAATTACCAGCCCGCTGCTGGTGGCATTGCCCATTGACGCCATCAGCCACGCGCCGAGCAGAGCCAGCAGAAAGGCGGCCAGTTGGATGAATGTTGTTCGCCGGTCGCCCTCGGCCACCGCTGCTTCTGCTACAGGCAAGGGTACTTCAGCGCCCGCGCCGGCAGCAGCGGGAAGCAGCGGCAACTCAGCGGGTGTGCCACGCAGCACCGAACCGAGCGCCCGGCCAGTGGAGGCCGGGTGGCGCAGAAGCTGCCCGAAGGCGGTACTCAACGGAAGTTCCTCAAACGCGCTGTAGGGTGCGGCCGGGGCGTTTTTCTTCACCGCCTTCTTTCCTGACGCAGCGGCGGGAGACGCCGCCGGTTTGCGCGCCTTCAGCGCCAGATTGACGGTCGAAATGTTCGGCGGCTCGTTCAGCGTATTCGGCCGGTCGAACCAGGTGAGCACGCGAATGCCAAGCGTGATCGGGTTGAAGCGGCCCGGCTCCTCGTCGAACGCCGTACGGTCGGCCGCCTTGCCCGCCCCACCCAGCAGTCCGCTTTCGAGCAGCGGCTTGCCGAAGCCGTAGACCACATTGTGGATGAACGGCATACAGTGGTGGGTGAACGACCGTTCCTCTTCGACGTGGAAACCCGCGCCCAGCGCGGCGTTCCGCAGGTCATCGCGCCAGTACAGGCGCACATGATTGGCCCAGATTCCGGCGAACGGCCCGTGCTGGATATGCACCCGCCCGCCAGAGAGCATCTCCAGCGACTTGTTGATCGGATCCCAGAGGAACGGGTAATCGGCGTTCGGCACGGTGATGGCCGCCACGCCGCCCGGCTTGAGGACGCGATAGACCTCTTTCAGCGCCGCCACATCATCATCCACATGTTCGAGGATTTCCGACAGAATGACGGCATCGAAGGTGTCATCGGGGTATGGCAGCGCGTAAATATTGGTGTTATTCAGCGCAATGTTGGGCAGATCGCCCACGTTGCGCTGCGCCTTGAGCAACACATCCCAATCCAGCTCAGCGCCGAACAGCCGGCAATCGCTGACGTAGCGAAACATGTTCAGGTAGAAGCCGCGCCCGCAGGGGATATCGAGGATCAGGCTGTCATCGGCGGGCTGCACCCATTCGAAAATGGTCTGCACGCGCTTCTTAAAGGCCATATCGGCCTCGTGGCGCACCATATAGGCGATGACGGCCGGGTCGTTCGGGCTGGGCTTAGTGGCCGCGGGCATAGTCGGTGAAGAGTTGCTCATAGCGATCCACAGTGTCCTTGAACGAGAAGGTTTCCTCAATTTCCTGGCGCGGTTTGCGGTACTCCTCCGGGTGACTGAGTACCTCGACTACGGATTCGCCAATCGAGCGCCAGTCGCCCATGGTTGCCAGCTTGCCCATGCCGGTCACCGTCACTGGCACGCGCCCGCCGGGGATGTTGGTCGCCACGACTGGCGTGCCGCACAGCATAGCCTCGACCTGCGCCAGCGCGAAACACTCGCTGTCGCTGGTGAGCAGCAACGTATCGCACGCCGCGTAGAAATTGGCCACGTCCTGCGGGCTGGTGAGCAATCCGAGGAACAGGAGTTGCTCCTTGTAACGGTTGACCAGTTCCTGCTGGCGCTCCCACGTATTTTCATAGGCGATTTGGTAGTCACCGGCGAAAACGAGGCGCGCGTTCGGATAGGTTTGATTGACGATTTCCAGCGCCCGAATTGCCAGGTCGGGTCGCTTCTCCTCAACGAAGCGGTGCGCGAAGCCGATGATCGGCCCGCCGTCACGGCTCCATTCGGCGCGCAGTTCGGCCACCCGCTGCGGGTTAGGCGGCGGCATTCGCACGGGTGGGTAGTTGACCACTACCTTATCCATGAACGGCTGCAGATAATACGAATGATCGGCGTAGTCCTGGCTGTAGGCGATGATCTTCGAGGCGCGGCGGGCGGCCATTTTGTACATCCAGAACATTGTGCCCTGAATGAAGCGGTTGACGGGCCCGCCCGGCAGGATCAGGTCGCCGTGATGGGTGATGACGAGCTTCGTTCCCGTCAACTTTGAAAGAGCCGCCGCCAGCGCCGTTTCCAGCATCGGTGTATGAATGCTGACCACGTCGTGCTGGCGCATCAGGTTCCAGGCCGCCCACGGGTAGGCCGGCATGATCATCCCCCGGCTCATCCGAATGGGGGCCCACAAACGAACAATACGCACGCCTTCGTGCATCTGCACGTCGTCACGCGGCAGGTCGTTACGGTAGCGGGCCGTCAGGACGGTCACCTCATGGCCGCGCCGCACCAATTCTTCCGCCACGCGCTGCACATGAATGGTTAGGCCGGTACGGTGCGGGAAGTAGTAAAGCAGGCTGATCAGGATTTTGAGCTGCTTCGATGTGGGCTGACTTGTCATTATGTCCTACCGGGCGGGGCTGCTGCTCTGCTGCGCGCTGCGCACGCCCTGCGAAAGTTGTTCCAAACTCACACCTTCCTGCACGAACCCGGCCACGCCCAGCACACCAAACACGATCAGGTTAAGCGCGTGCAGTACCACCGCGAAGGCGAGGGCGGATTCATAAGGCGCTCCGAAGCCCATGGCCGTCAGCGCGAAGACGACTGATGCCTCCCATGTGCCGACGTTACCGGGCACGGCTGGTACCGCCACCGCGAACGAAGCCGCCGCCGTGAAGAGGGCCACCGCCGCCCAACTCGGCTCGGGGTAGAAGGCGGCCATCAGCACATAGCCAGAAGCCAGCGAGAAAATCCAGCTCACGGCCGTCCACGCCAGAACGAGCAGCAGCGTCTTCGGCATCGTTAGCGGGCGCAGGCCATCCAGAAAGCTGGCGAACCACGTCAGCAGGTGGCCGCGCTGCAGGAACGTCACGCGCTTCGCCAGCGCAGTGGCCCCGCGCATCGCCCGGGCGCGGTTGGCGCTGAGGACGATCAGAAACAGGAAGCCCGCCAGCACCAGCGGTGCGGCGAAGGCGGCCACTGTGCGCATTTCGGGCGGCAGCGGCGCGGCCGTCAGCGCCAGCGCCAGGATGATCAGCACCGAGAGCGTGTCGAGCAGGCGTTCGACCACGATCGTGCTGAATGACTGGAACATCGGCACCGGCGGCGCGCTGCGCGTCGCCAGCCAGGCGCGGGCCAACTCGCCGGCCCGGAACGGAATGACAGCGTTGACCAGATACGAGACGTTGAGGATGCTGAACGAACGGCGCAGCGGCAGCGCGTCAAACAGCATCACCCGCCAGCGTATGGCGCGCGTAAACAACCCGAGCACGATCAGCGCCGCGCTCGGGATGAT
>JAEURB010000017.1 GCA_016788435.1 Anaerolineae bacterium
CACCATCTTCGGCCGTCGAGAACTCGAGATAGTTCTGCACGTTGGTGATGCCCATCTGGCCATAGTACTGGTCGTAAATTGGGCCACCGTAGCCGTAGAACGGGCCGCTGCCGTTATAGACGTAGAAGGTGTTGGCGGGTACATCGGCGGCAGTCACGAACTCAACCTGCTTGGTTTCATTGTTGCCCACCGTGACCGGGCGCTGGATTTCGTAGAGGTGGTATTCGCTGAAGCTGCGCTCCTCGACGGGCATCCCCCCGCCAGCCGTGGCCGGCAGCGCGTCGTACATCATGGCCTCGGCGCGCATCTGCGGCTCGGGCAGGCGGTTGACGTCACCCGCGATCAGCTTGACGATGGCATCCTCGAAGGCGGTGCCGCTGGTGTTGTTGAGCGTCACCCAGCCGTTCAGGTTCAGATCGCTGTTATCGGCGGCCAGCAGGATGGTGTAGTCGGCCGCCCAGTTCAAGCCACCGGTGAGGTAAGTCAGTTCGACCTGCTGCTCACCGCCGGTCGCGCTGTCGAGCAGCCAGCGCAGCGTGGGCCGCGTGATGAGGCCGCCGGGCAGTTCGGGGAAGCGCAGGTCTTCAATGGTGGCGTTAGGCAGCACAATCACCTGGCCGTCATCGCCGCGCAGGATGATATCGCCGCCGCTGCCACTGAGCAGCACACCGGCGTACTCGGTGCCGTCGTTGGCGCGAACCTCGATGCGCTGGTCCACATAGCGGCTGAGGAGCGCAAAGCTGTCCACAAGGTCATAGGCGTAGTTCTGTTCCAGCACACGCGTGCCGGTGGGGTCGGTGACGCTGCTGAACTGCACCGAGGTCGGGTCAATCTGCGCGGCGACATCGGTGAAATTCAACTGGTTGAGGCCGGGCGCAAAGGTGAACAGGCGGCGATCCTGCACGAGGCCCGTCCCCTGGTTGTAGATGGTGACCGCCACGCTTTCGCGCACGCCGGGTTCAACCGGGCTGGGCGCCGCTTCCTGGGCCTGGACGGTGGTGGCCAGCGAAAGGGCCAGCAAACCGGCACTCATCAGACCAACGGCGAATTTTGAACGTCGCATCAGGTTTCTCTCTTTCTGCATTCCTGCATCTGAGCGTATGACGGTGATGGCGGGCGATTAGTTCCATCATTTCCGCAAATCGGGCGAATGAATCCATGAGAACACGAAGCCCTGCCCGCTGCAACCTTACGCCCCGACCCCCTCTCCGAAAAGCGAGGGGGAGAAAAGCGCGGGACAGTTAGCGAGCCTGTTACAAAGCCGGACGGCCGGACAGAATCAAAGAAGCCGGACAGATCGTGAAGGAAAAACCGGCCGGACAGCCGGACAGAATCCCGGACAACGGGTGCTCCATGCGACAAACGGACAGCAACCAGCATCGGGCAGGCGGGCGCGTTTGCGGTGACAGGATGGTAGACGGGATGGACGCAAAGCGGGTGTGGCGTGGGGCTACAACCTGATGCTTTCAGGCTCAGAAGAGAATGCAGCACATCCTCCGGCAACTGGCGTTACACTTATCTTTCAATCCGTCGCTTTCAGCTTTCAACTTTCAACTGGAGTTCCACCATGCGTATCGC
>JAEURB010000045.1 GCA_016788435.1 Anaerolineae bacterium
GGCTTGCGCGCCGAATCCACCACGTCCACGCCGATCTCGCGGCCCACTGGAACGCCGTCCACCCGCAGCAGAGCGCGGTCGCCGTAGTTGGCCTGCACCAGCGCCCCAACCGTGAAGCGGCCGCTGCGCGTTTCAAACACCCGCGAGGCTGTGCCGATGCCGCCTTTGAACTCGTGGCAAACCATGCCCGTCCCGCCGCCCACCGCGCCTTCCGCCACTGACCCGCTGGAAACTGCCGCCAGCGCCGCACGAACATGCGCCTCGGTCAGAGGGTGGGCGTCGGCGTCGCTCAGCCAGCCGTCGTAGGTTTCAGCCACCAGCGGCAGCGCCCACGCCTCGCGGCCGGTGGCCTCGAACTCGTATTTGACCAGCGCGTCACGCACAAGCCCCACCTGATGGGTGCTGGTGATGGCGATGGGCGTCATCAGCGTGCCTGCTTCTTGAATCCAGTGGATGCCCGTGAATTCACCGTTGCCGTTGAAGCTGTGGAATCCGGCGAAGGCGTGGTTGCCGAAGACATCCGGGCGCGGCATGACGATGGTGACGCCGGTTCGCACGACGCGCGGCGCATCCTCGATCAGCGTGCAGTGGCCCACCGCCACGCCTGCCACGTCAGTGATGGCATTCAGCGGTCCGGGCGCATAATCGCCAATCCGGATGCCGAGGTCGCGCAGACGCGGCTTGCTCAACTGGCCCGCCCCAGCGCCTTCAGCACCTGCTCGGTGTGGTTGACGTCGTGGAGAGCCGTACGAATGGCGCCTTCCAGCAGCGTACATGCGCCGTAGGAGGGGTGAAGTCCGGTGCGCTCCCACTGTTCGGGCGTCAGCCCGGCCAGAAATTCGAGGTGAGCCGCGCGCCGCCGGTTCCACAAGGTCAGCGCCTCGCGCAGATCGGCGTGAGCGTAGTCATTGGTGATGACCGCCCCGGTGACATCGAAGGATTCCAGCGGTGGGTTGTCTTCGGTCAGCATCTGCACCTCGCGGCGCTGATAGACCCCCTCCAGATCGCGCAGGTGGCAGACGATCTCGACCACGTTCCAGCCGTCGCCGCCGTCGCGGTGGCTCACGGCATCGGCCTGGCTGAGATCGCGCACAAGGTCGTTGAGGATGACGTTGGTGCGGCGCAGCGCGTTCATCGCATCGGCGCCAGTCAGACTGCTGGACATCGTGGTTTCTCCTTGAGCAATTGCCGGTGGGATATATCGGTCAGGGTCGCGTTCGGTAGAGGCACGGCATGCCATGCCCCTACGGAACGTAAAAGTAGTTCAACCCACTACCGAATCGAGCGGGCGATGGCGTCAATCACCGGGGTCAGCGCGTCCAGTTCGCCGGTTGGGGTTACGCCAGCCACCTGCGCGACCACACCCAGTTCCGGCGAGACGATGCGCGCCACCAGATAGCCGTCCACCGTCGGGCCGGAATAGCGCAAGGTGGCGGCGGGCAGCCCGTTGATGGTGCTCTCGATGATGGTTTCGGCCACATAGCCTTCTGGCAGGCTGGCTGCGATGCCCTCCAGCAGTTGCGTGGGCGTGCTATCGGCGGCCATGCCAAAGGTGTTCAGATTGCCGATAGCCACGAACGCGCCCTGGTCGCCGGGCGCAAGCGCTGGGTCGGCCTGCAGCGCCTGACCGGCCGCGCGGCTGTTGTTGCCCATCGGCTGCACCAGCGTGTCGGCGGATGGGCGTTGGGCCGTGCCCGTCGTCCAGTTCAGCGGATAATTGAAGAGATACGGGCTTTCTGCGACTGCAAACTCGCCTTCGAGCAGCAGGATCGGCGTGACGCCAGCCTCAGCGCAGGCTGCCTGAATGGCGGCCAGTGCGGCGCGTACCTCGCGTAGTTGCGCGACACTGCCCGCCGTGTCGCCCGACGAGGCCAGTGCCTGTGCGGTCATCAACTGCGCCGCGACCGGGCTGAGATCGGTAACGCACGAGGCGGGGGCATCCTGCGCAGCGGCCGGAAGCGTCACGGACAGAACGAGCAGCGCGAGAATGAGTGAGAGAACGAGGCGTTTCATCGGTCGGCTATCCTTTTACTGCGCCGCTGGCGCGATGGAGGCCGCGACGGCCTGCAGTGTGGGGATGAGGGCGTTCAGTTCACCGCGCGGCGCGGCAGCGGCCACGATGGCGAACTGGCCGGGCGTTGGCTCGACGATCAGCGCCTGGCCCTCGAAGCCTGCGCCGGAGAAACCGAGCTGCGCCGCCGAACGGCCGTTGAGCAGGAAGTACGCTGGGTTGCCTTCGAGCAGATAGGTGCTGCCGAGCGCGATCTGGAAGAAGCGCGTGACCGCTTCAAGATCACCGGCGCGCAGCGTGCCACCGCTGATAGCCGCCGGTGAGCCATAGGCGATCAGCATACCTGCTTGTCCGGCTGCGAGCGCGGGATCGGCGCCGGCCATCGCCCGTGCTGCTTCGGCGGTGCTGCCGACCAGCAGGCCGCCGCTGGCCGCCGCCGTCTCAGCATCCACCACCCAGCCGGGCGGCAGGTTGAGCGTGAAGCCACCGGCTGCCGTGTACAAGTCGCCCAGTTCGGCGCTGATTGCCATTTCCGGCAGGTCGCAGCGGTTTTCCAGCGCCGCCAGCAGTGCATCCGCCCGGTTGACGAGCGCCAGCGCCGCCGCCGGGTCGCTGCCCGCCGAAGCCGCCTGAGCGCGGGTGAGCAGCGCGCTCACCTCCGACAGATCCACGTCACACAGGCTGTTCTGGGCGCTGACCGGCATCACAGCCGCGCCGAGGATCAGCAGCGCCAGAAGCAGCAGACCAAGTTTTCGCATGGGGGTTTCCTTCCGGCCGAAGTTCGATTCTGCACCAGCATACCCTTGCAGTGTAGCGAAATCGCGGACAAATGGCAGTCCGGTTATCCTTCGTTTGCCCTCAACCCGCGCCGGAGGTTACATTCAGGCAGTTCACCGTATTCCCGGCAGTGCAGCGGAGCGATGCCCGTGTCCATGCGTATTCTCGAACAGGGGATTGATGCCATGCAGGCGGGCAGCCCGGCTGAAGGCGCGCGCCTGATACGCATTGCGCTCAAGACCGGGCTGCTGGAGCCGGATATGCAGGCGATTGGCTTCGTTTGGCTGGCCGAGGTGGAAACCACGCCGGCGCAGAAGCGGGCGCGTTATCAGCAGGCGCTCGCCGCCGACCCCGCCAGTGCCGAGGCGAAGGCGCGCCTCAACCGCCTGCTCACCGAACGTCTGCCGCCCGCGGCGCCTGCTGCGCCCGTCCCTCCGCCGCCAGCAGCCATGATGCAGGACGCCTCGCCGCCGCAGCCTGCCGCGCCCTCCGGCCCGGTCAACGTGGCCGAACACCTCGCCAGCATCCTCGGCGGGCCGAACGGGCCGGGAACCGGCTTCTTCGTGCTGCACGACGGCGTGCTGGCGACGACGCGCCATGTGACTGGCGGGCTGGAGCGCGTGAGCGTGAGCCTGCACAACGGCCGCCAGCTCACCGGCGAGGTTATCCGTTCCTTCCCGGCGCTCGATTTGGCGTTCGTGCGGATTGATGAGCGGATGCAGGGGCTGCTTCCGGTCACGCCGCTGCCGCGTGTGCCCGATGACGCGCCGCTTTTCCTCTTTCACTTCAGCGGGGAAGTGCTGCAGGCGGCGCAGCGGCCCACTCAGCGCGTGCTGCCCGCCCCCTGGAGTCCGACCACGGTCGACCAGGTGCTCGATGCTGGCGGCGGCCCGATCTTCGATGCGAACGGCCATCTAACCGGCATGATCACCACCAACAGCGGGCGCACCTCGGATTACCGCTATGGCCTGCACATCGCCGCCATCCGCGCCAGCCTCGAGTCGGTTTACGAGGAACTGAGCGGCGACAGCCGTGCGTACTGCCCGGCCTGCGGCGCGCTCAGCCGGGCGGGCGGGGCCGGATTCGCCTGGTGCGAATCGTGCGGGGCGGTGCTCCCCCACGCCCGGCAAACGGCACGCTATCCTCAGACGGTTGCCAATCGTTACTACGACCTGAACGCCGGACTCTGTACAACCTGCGGTTCAGCCGCCGGGATTTATCAGGGGCATTGCCTGCGCTGCGGTTCGGCGCAATAGGAGAGAGAGTTGAAAGTTGAAAGTTGAAAGTGAGGTACGTTCTCGCTCAGACCGGCCTGGGTTTCCGGTGACGGTTTCGCGAAGTCGCCTTCCCGTGTAGGCCTTTCAACTTTCAACTCGTAACTTTTAACTTCTTTAAGGAGCAGCCATGTTCGGAAATCGCGGGC
>JAEURB010000052.1 GCA_016788435.1 Anaerolineae bacterium
CACCAGTTCGCCGATCACGGCACGCTGGGCGGTATTCTGTCGGCGGCGGGCGGCAACGGCGAGGCTGTCATCAGCCAGTTCACTCGGCATGGCGTGGACATTGATGCGCTGGCGGCCCAACTGCAAACGGAGGGCGCAGCGGCGTTCGTCAAGTCGTGGGACGAGATGATGGGCGTTGTGGCGGCCAAGGCCGAGCTGGTTCATTAGGCGGGAGGCCAAGATGACGAGTGTCACAGGAGTGACCGTGCGCCCTGCCTGGAAGGCGCTGGAGGCTCACGCCGAGGCCATGCAGGGCGTGCACTTGCGCAGCCTGTTCGCCGGGGATGCCACGCGCGGCGAGCGTTTTTCGCTGGAAGTAGCAGGGCTGTACGCCGACTACTCGAAGCACCGGATCACCGATGAAACGCTGGCGCTGCTGCTTGATCTGGCGGCCGAAAGCGGGCTGCGCGACAAGATCGAGGCGATGTTCCGGGGTGACCGCATCAATATCACCGAGGATCGCGCCGTGCTGCACGTCGCCCTGCGCGCGCCGAAGGAAGCACAAATCTTCGTGGACGGCGTGAATGTCGTGCCGGAAGTTCACGCCGTGCTGGACAAAATGGGCGCCTTCGTGCTGCGCGTTCGCAGCGGGGAATGGCGAGGTTATACCGGCAAGCCGATCCGCAGTATCGTCAATATCGGCATCGGCGGCTCGGATCTGGGGCCGGTCATGGCCTACGAGGCGCTGCGTCACTACGCCACCCGTGACCTGACGTTCCGCTTCGTCTCGAATGTGGACGGCACCGACTTTACCGAGGCCACGCGTGACCTCGACCCGGCCGAAACGCTGTTCATCGTGTCGTCGAAGACGTTCACGACGCAGGAAACGATGGCGAACGCCCATTCGGCGCGCGCCTGGTCGCTGGCAGCGCTGAAGGACGAGGCGGCGGTGGCGCGGCACTTCGTCGCGGTCTCCACCAATGGCGACGCGGTGGCGCAGTTCGGCATTGATACCGCCAACATGTTCGGCTTCTGGGACTGGGTGGGCGGGCGCTACTCGATGGACTCCGCCATCGGCCTGTCCACCATGCTGGCCGTTGGACCCGAGCATTTCCGCACTATGCTGGCCGGCTTCCACGCGATGGATGTCCACTTTCGCAACGCGCCGTTCGCGCAGAACCTGCCCGTTCTTATGGGCCTGCTGACGGTGTGGGCCAACAACTTCTTCGACGCGCAAACGGTGGCAGTGCTACCGTATGACCAGTATCTGAAGCGCTTTCCAGCCTATCTCCAGCAGTTAACAATGGAGAGCAACGGTAAGCACGTCACGCTGGACGGGGCGCTGATTGCTGACTATCAAACCGGGCCGATCTACTGGGGTGAACCGGGTACTAACGGCCAGCACTCGTTCTATCAGTTAATCCATCAGGGCACGAAGCTGATCCCGTGCGATTTCATCGGCTTCGCTCGCTCGCTCAACCCGCTCGGCGAGCACCACGACCTGCTGATGTCGAACATCTTCGCGCAGGCCGAGGCGCTCGCTTTCGGCAAGACGGCCGAGGAAGTGAAGGCGGAAGGCACGCCGGACTGGCTGGTTCCGCATCGCACGTTTGAAGGCAACCGGCCCAGCACGGTGATTCTCGCAGAACGGCTGACGCCTGAGATACTCGGCAGCCTGATCGCACTGTACGAACACAGCGTCTTCACGCAGGGCGCGATCTGGAACATCGGCCCGTTTGACCAGTGGGGCGTTGAGTTGGGGAAGGTACTGGCGAAACGCATCACGCCCGAATTGGAGAGTGAAGCGCCGCCTGCACTGAGCCACGATAGCTCGACGAATACGCTGATCCGCCGCTATCGCGCACTGCGCGGCCGACGGTAGCACAGTGTCCCGCTGCGCCTTGCGACTCATGAAATCTGGAGTTACGTTCCAAGCGCCATTCCACCGGCGTTGAAGCGCTGGATGGGATGGCGGCAACGCTGGCCGGTTCGCCGTTGGGGAACCAGCGCGGCTGGCCGGTGAAAACGTTCGTCGGGATGGTCCTGGTTTGATGAGGAGATCGGCCATGTTCAGAGGTCCAGGCAGGCGAATGATGCGGCGGCGCCGTCGGCGGCGGATGCTGATTGGCGGGATGATCGTCGTGGGAACCAGTTCCGCGATGGTCAAGATGTCGCAGCAGCAGGCTCAACAGATCCAGCAGGCGACGGGCAAGAGTCCCGAAGACATGTCGGAAGAAGAACTGAATGCCGCCATGCAGCAGCAAGGCATTCAGCCTCAGCCGGTGACTGCCGAGGATCAGCAGGCGATGGCTGCCGCTGAGGAAAATGATCCCGAAGAGGAAGCTTAAGACGAGTGGGCCGGTGCGATACCGGCCCCTCTCTCGAAATTGCGTGAGACAACCCATTCAGGGGCGGTAAGAGTTTGACAAGCCATTTGCACGTCTTTACCGAATCAGAAGACTTCGTGGCGGGCGCGGCCGGTTTTATCGCTGCGGCGGCGCAGCGGGCGCTACGCGAGCGAGGCCGCTTCACCATCGCCTTGTCGGGCGGGAGTACGCCGCGGCCCGTCTTCGCCCGGCTGGCGTCGGCTGAACTGCGGGGGCAGGTGGACTGGCTGCGCGTGCACGTCTTTTTCGGTGACGAGCGCTGCGTGCCGCCCGATGATGCGCGCAGCAATTACCGGATGGCGCGCGATACCTTGCTCGACCATGTGCCAGTGCCAGCGGAACAAGTCCATCGCATACGCGGCGAGGATGACCCCGCGTTGGAGGCGCTGCGCTACGAGCAGGAGATCGCGCGGTTCTTCCGCACGCTCCATGTTCCGGCGCTTGACCTGATTCTGCTCGGCATGGGCGATAACGGGCATACGGCATCGTTATTTCCCGGTACGGCCGTGCTGCGCGAGCGTGACCGCTGGACGGCGGCACAGTACGTCGAAGTGATGAACGCCTGGCGGGTGACGCTGACGGCCCCGCTGATCAACGCCGCCCGGCAGGTGGTCTTTCTGGTGGAGGGCGCGGCCAAGGCGGAAATGCTGGCTAATGTGCTGCACGGCCCGTACCAGCCAGACGTGTGGCCTGCGCAATTGATCGGCCCAGCCGCTGAAGAACTGCACTGGCTGGTTGATTCGGCGGCGGCGGCGCGTTTACCGAAGGGCTGACGGCAATTGCGGGTTTAGCTGTGACAGAACCAGGGGAGTGCAACGTGAGTTCGGTTGAGATTTGCCCGTCCATCCTCGCGGCCGATATGCTGCAACTGCGCGAACAGGTGCAGGCGGCGGAACGGGGCGGTGCGCCGCGTTTTCAGGTGGACGTGATGGACGGCCAGTTTGTGCCTAATATCAGCTTCGGTATGCCGCTGGTTGAGGCCATGCGCCGCGCTACTGGCACGCTGCTTGAGGCCCATCTGATGATCGTGCAGCCAGACCAGTATGTCGAGGCGTTCGCCAAAGCCGGCGCTGATTTGATCATCGTGCATCAGGAGGCCGTCATACACCTCGACCGCACGCTGCAGCGTATCCGGCAGTTGGGCAAGAAGGCGGGCGTCGCGCTGTGCCCGTCCACCCCGGTCAGCACACTCAGCGAAATCATCGAATTGCTGGACATGGTGCTGGTGATGACCGTCAACCCGGGCTTCGGCGGCCAGGCGTTCATCCCGTACACACTGCGCAAAGTGCGCGAGGTGCGGGCCATGCTGGATGCTCGCAATCCAAGCTGCGAGATCGAAGTGGACGGCGGTATCGA
>JAEURB010000087.1 GCA_016788435.1 Anaerolineae bacterium
CTCGGCACAACCGGCGCGATCCGCGTCATCCGTTCTGCGCCGCAGCGGCCCCTGCCCGGTGCGCTGTGGGAGTACTGTGTGGATGATGGACGGCGGCTGCTGGGCGGCGCGACGAGCGAAGGTGGCAGCACGGCCGACTGGTGCCGGAGCGCGC
This sequence comes from Anaerolineae bacterium, assembly GCA_016788435.1. Taxonomy (GTDB): domain Bacteria; phylum Chloroflexota; class Anaerolineae; order Aggregatilineales; family Phototrophicaceae; genus Flexifilum. The sequence continues at coordinate 155 of JAEURB010000087.1, forward strand.
TGGAGCTGACATTGGATGACCTTGAGACGGCGCTTGCCCGCCCGGCGGACGGCCACGGCCTGACTGCCCTGCCGCTGTTGGCTGGTGAGCGCAGCCCAGGCTGGAATGTTTCGGCAACGGGCACGCTGCATGGCCTGAACGCTGGGAGCGACCGCCTCGCTATCGCTCAGGCGCTGCTGGAGGGCGTGGGTTTGCGTCTGCGCGCCGTGGCCGACGCTCTGGAAGTGCGCGGCGAACCGCTGCTGGCCGGCGGCGGCGCGCTCGATGCGCTGCCGAGCTGGGCGGCGGTAATTGCCAGCGCGATTGGCTGCCCGCTACGATTGATAGACGAGCGTGAGCCAACTGCGCGCGGAGTGGCGCTCTTGCTGGGTGAAGCCCTCTCTCCGGGCGCGCAAGTTGACCCCGTTGGCATTAGCGCCGAAATCGCGCCGGATGCCGAAGCTGCCGCCCGCTTCGAGGCTGCCGCCGAACGCCAGCAGGCGCTGTATCACGCGCTGTATGGATAGGTTGTCGCTTTGATTGTTGGTGTGGCCGCCCCTACCCCGCCAGCGCGGCGGTGGCGGATTGCACGCGCACGATGACCTCATGCGCCACGTCACGCTCCAGCGACAATTCGGTGAAGCCGGCGCGGACGACATAGGCTGGCCGCTTTTGCTCCAGCGTGACCATCGCAGCGGGCGAGAGGCCCAACACTTCGAGGCGTTCGATGCGCTCATGCGAGGCCGAGTCGATCCTGATCACCTGCCCGCATTGGCCGGGGTGAAGCTCGGTGAGCCGGCACACCTTGTCGAGCGCCGGCGCCGGGCCGCTGCGATGATTCAGCCAGCGGCGCAGGGCTTCGGCCAGCACCGAGCGACGCGCGTCGGGAAGCTGATAGCCACAGTTCGGGCAGCAGATAATCGCGCAGCGCTCGTTAAAGACGCATGAGACGTGGCAGGCCAACGCGGCCGCATCAAAGGCCTGCCCGCACAGCGGGCATTGGGTCAGGTTAGGTTCCATCAGTGCAGCACTCCCAGCGCGGCGTTGACGAGGCCACCCATCCCGAACGCCAGCGCGAACACAATCGCGGTCACAGTGGCGGCGACGCGCCCGCCGAATTCCTTCGCCAGCATCAGTACGTTGGCGATGCAGGGCATGAACAGGGTGATCACTACCAGGCTGACGATCAATTGCTGCGTCGTCATCTGGCCGTCCAGCGCCAACACGAACAACCCCGCCGCCCCGTAATCGCGGCGCAGGAAGCCGATCAGCAGCGCGGCCGTGGCGGCCGGTGGCAGGCCGAGCAAGCCGGTCACAATCGGGGCCGCCAGTGTCTCGATGACGCCAAGCGCGCCGGTGCGGTCGAGCACAAACAGCAGCAGCGTGCCGACGATGAACAGCGGAATGACCTCTTTCAGGTACCATTCCAGCCGCGCCAGCGTTTTGATGACGACGTTATCGAGGCGCGGCAGGCGCAGCGGCGGCACTTCGACAATGAAATCGCCGCGCTCGCCGGGCATCAACCGCGCCGCCAGCCAGCCCACGGTGAGCATTGTCCCGGCCACCACGCCCACCCAAATCAGCGTGCCGCCCGACCCCACCACCGCCAGCATCCCCAGCACCACGCCGAGCTGCGCCGAGCACGGTACGCCGACCGCCAGCAGCAGCGCCACCTGCACGCGCTCGCGGCGCGTATCGAGGATGCGCGTGCTCATGGTCGCCATCGTGTCGCAGCCGAGGCCGAGCACCATCGGCAGCACGGCCTTTCCGTTCAGGCCAATCGCCATGAACAGGCGGTTGAACATGATGGCAAGGCGCGGCAGATAGCCCGTGTCTTCCAGCACCGAGAAGGCAAGAAAGAAGGTGAACACAATCGGCAGCACAATCGCGATGCCATACGTCAGCGCCATCGTGATCACGCCGTATTCGCCGACCAGCAAGTCCTGCACGAACGGGATCGGGACCAGCGTGTGCACGATCTGGGTCGCGGCCGGGTTGATCCACTGGCCGAACAGCGTTTCCTCGAAGAAGCCGACCAGTGTGCCTGCGCCCAACTCACCGACGAACTTGAACATCAGCCAAAGCACCAGCAGCAGGAACGGCCAACCGAGCACCGGATCGACCATCCAGCGGCCCAGCTTGCGCACGAACGGCAGGCCCGACGGCAGCTGCACCTGCACCGCGTCATGCACCAGCCCCTGCGCCGCGAACAACTGCTGGCTGAGGATTTCCGAGCGCAGCGGCCGCCCATAGGCCACGCCTGTACTCTCCTGCACAGCCGTCAGGTTGCCATTCAGCGAAAACTGCGCCTTGAACGCGCTATCGCCAGCGAGCAGCCGCACGGCGACCGCCCGTCCCGACGGTTCATGTTCAGGCAGCAAGGCTACCGTGCGCGCAATGGCCGCCTCAAGGCCGGAGTCATAGCGCATATGCCGTGTGGGGCGGCGCGCGCGGTCAATCGCCTGCATCAATTCGGGAATACCCTCACCGCGCACCGCCACCGTGCGCACGACCTCAATGCCCAGCCGTTCGCTCAGCCGGGCGGCATCAATAATCACACCCTGCGCTTCGGCCTCGTCGCTCATGTTGAGCGCCAGCACGAGCGGCACATCCAGCTCGGTCAGTTGCACCGTCAGCAGCAGCGCCCGGCGCAGGTTCTTGGCGTCGGCCACCTGCACCACGGCGCGCAGGCGCTGCCGCTGGCCGAACAGATAGCGAGCGGTCACCCGCTCATCCTCGCTGGCCGCGCTCAGGCTGTTCGCGCCAGGGGTGTCAATGACCGGGCGGCCATCGGGCAGCGTGCCGCGCGCGATCTCAACCGTCGTGCCGGGGTAATTCGACACGGTAACATAGCGGCGGGTAAGCGCCCCGAAAATCGCCGACTTACCGACATTGGGGTTGCCGACGAGGACGACGGGCGCATCGAGGGCTTCCGCCGCCGGCAGCGCCAGCGCGGGTTGAGGACAATGGCTCACGTGAAATCCTGTGATGAACCGGGGGCCGTCCCTGAAGCGGCCCGCACGACGCATTACAGGTTACATTATGTGTTTCGGGTTGTGTAGGAACGGCGGTTAACTTTGGGGAGTATGGGGAGTTAAGGGGAAGTTGATCGTGACGGGCGCGTGCCAGTGACGTGCGGCTAAAAAGTTACGCGGGACGAGTTACAAGGGAAGGATAAGCAGTCCCCGTAACCCGTCCTTCGTAACCCGCAACTTCTCTCCGTCAGTCGTTGGCCACGAACACCGATTTCAGCTCGCTGTAGTGTTCCAGCGCGACCATACCCTGCTCGCGGCCGAGGCCGCTTTGCTTCATACCGCCAAACGGCGCTTCGATGTGCACGCTGCTGCTGCTGTTGATGGATAGCATGCCGGTGT
>JAEURB010000129.1 GCA_016788435.1 Anaerolineae bacterium
CTCTCCTCTTCCCACGACGACTGATCGCCCTGCTCGAAGGGGATGTTGCTCACCTGGCGCGTACGCACGACGCCCGTCAGTTGATCCTGATAGTAGCCCTCGACGCCGTAAAAGCCGGTGAGATCACCGCTGACGAAACCGAGGATGTGGGCTGCCAGCGGCCCCTGCGGATAGCTGCGGCGTGGCAGCGGCTGAAGCTGGACGCCCGAGCCGAGGTCGAGCGCGGCGATACGGCGGCCCACTTCGGCGCTCACACGCGGCGCAAGCAGTACCCAGGGCACATCCCGTTCCAGTTTCTCAAACACTTCCAGTTCCGGCAGGCCGAGGACGGAGGACAACTGCGTCGCGGCGTCACGCGTGTTGTCCAGCAGCTGCGGGCTGACGCCCACCTGGTATTCGAGGGTATTGACGGCCATAGACTCGCCGTTGCGGTCGTAGATGTTGCCGCGCGCGGCCGCCTGGCGCAGCGTGCGTGTATAGCCGCTGTCACGCAGGGTCTCCAGATAACTGACGACTTCAGGCGTGAGGCCGATCTGAAACTGAATGGAGGCCAAACGGCCGAGCAGCAGCAGGCTGACGATGACCAGGCCGCCGATGACGACCGGCATTCGCCGGCGAATCGTCTCCTGCTGCGGTGAAAGCGCCCCTGCCTGTGCCATCAACCCGCCTCCTGCACAAAACCTTCGAACTGTTGGCGGAGCGCGTCCCACTGCTGCTGCACCCAGCCCGTGAACGATTCGTCATAAACCGGCGCGGGCGGTTCGGGGTTCGGCTCGGTGATGATGGACGTTCGCTCTGGCTCGTAGCCGCTCACCACAATGTAGTCAATCGCATTCGCGCTCGCCTGCTGAAAGCCGAGTTCCTGCGCCCGCGTGAGCAGGCGGCCCACGCCGCGCAGGCTGGCGATTTCGGCGCGCAGCTGCTCGTTCTGGCGTTCCAGCTCGTTGCGCTCGTTAACCATCGACTCCAGTTGGCGGCCCACGGCCGAGGTTGCGGCCGACTGGCTGAGGTAAAGCGCGCCGATGATGATGGCGACGAACAGCGCCAGCGTGCCAACCGCGATCATGCCGCGCGTTGGCCGCCATTCATTGCGCTGTACCTGCCCCCACCACTGCGCGAGCGACATCCGAGTCGAGTCCCTGAGCCTGCACTGCACGCATTATAGCAGTGAGTGCGAAACTGAAGTTACGAGTTATGACGGGCTATCGCGTCAAAATAGGTTCAGGCGGAAAGCATTGACCGTGCGTGGTCGTACTCCAGACGGCTGACAGTCGGGTTTCTATCCTTGCTTTGTGTCTTTGTGCCTTCGTGTCTTTGTGATTGATTTGGTGCGATACCCCTGCGAGTTATGAGTATCGGGCTGTGAGGAGCGCGACAGGTGCATGCCGCCTACCCGTAACCCATAACGCTCAACTTGTACCCTTCAATCAAGCGCCCTTCTTCTGCACGGCGCGCAGTTTGGCGCTGCGGCTGCGCGGATTGGCCGCCATTTCCGCTTCTGCCGCCGTGACCGGCTTGCGCGTCAGCAGTTCGACGCTGGCAACATGGCCGCACACGCACACCGGCAGGCGCGGCGGGCAAATGCAGTCCGTCGCGGCCAGCCGGAATGCATCCTTCACCAACCGGTCTTCGAGGCTGTGAAAGC
>JAEURB010000137.1 GCA_016788435.1 Anaerolineae bacterium
ATTCGGCCTGGCAGGCGCGCGGCTGGCCGGGTTGGGGTGCACCCCAGCCGCCGGCTCGCTAGGCCCGTGACTACTTCCCTCGCTAAGGCGGCTCCAGACAGGCATTGGAGCGAGAAATATCAGTGGCTTCTCGTTCCACTCTCGATTTTCCTCGTCTGGCGGGTCTGCACACTGCTGCTTGGATGGTGGAGTTCAGCGGCCATTGCTGCGCCGATGCCTGCGTGGATGAGCGCCATTGACGCGGGGGCAACATACGCACAGGGTATTCCGGCCGGCGCGCCGCTTCGCTTCCTGATTGAGCCGTGGCATCGCTGGGATGCCGCGTGGTACATCATGAACGCGATCACACCTTACACCTACCAGGCATCAGCCACATTTGCGCCGCTCTATTCGATACTCATCGGCATCGCCGGGCGCGTACTGGGCGGAAACTATCTTTGGGCAGGCGTTCTGCTCAGCAGCGCAGCATGCCTCATCGCCTTCATCCTGCTCTATCGCCTTGTGGTGGAAGAATGGGGTGATTCGCGGCTAGCCACGCGCACCCTGATCCTTCTCGCAGCGTTCCCCACCGCCTTCTACCTGACAGCCGTCTACACGGAAGCGCTGTTTCTGGTTCTGGTGCTAGGTGTCTTTCTCGCCGGACGGCGGCGATGGTGGTTGCTGGCGGGTATCGCCGCAGCGCTTGCCACCTTGACCCGGTCGCAAGGTCTGGTGCTGGTCGCGCCGCTGGCCTGGATGTTGTTCCGCGAAGCGCGCATGATGCGGCAGCGTGCTGTATCGCCAAGCCAGTGGGCGACGTTCCTGCTGCGTGGCGGGTTCGCGTTGGGCGCTCCCGTTGCAGCGTGGGCGGGCTTTTCACTTTTCATTGCCGGGCGCGGATTACCGAGCATCATGGAAGCGTCGGCGACAGGCTGGGCGAGTTCCTTTCAGCTACCGTTGACCTCGGTGCTGGCCTATTTGCAGCGGATTACGCAGGGCCAGGTGACGGGCGCTGAGCACGAAGGCGCTTTGGCGCTGGTCTTCGCCTGCGTCATGGGCATTTACGCAGCGAGACGGTTTCATGCCGAGTACGCGCTTTACGTCTGGGCCTCGATACTGGTCTTCCTGTCTTTATACTTCGAGGGGGCGCAGTTTCAGAGTAATGCCCGGCATGTCATCGTGCTGTTTCCGGTTTTTGTGGCGCTTGCCCTGTGGAACACAGGGCGGCGGCCGATGCTGCTCTATGTGTTCATCTTTGGGTCGTGGCAAGCATGGATGATCATCCGCTTCACCAACTGGAGTTGGGTCGCCTGACCCACAGCCTATGACGATACCGCCCCCGATTCCCCAGGCGCCGCCGCCGCTGCCCGATGAGGTGCTGGCGCGGCTGGCCCGCCTGCCGAAGAAACCCGATCCGGTTGAATTGGCCGGACGCACGGTCACGCTCAGGCCGCTGGATGTGAAGCGCGACGCCGCGCTGCTGCACGAACGCACCAACGGCCAGCCGGTTACGCTTGGCAGCCGCCAGATCGAAGCCTACGACGCCGACGCGCTAGTGTGGCGCTTCATGAGCGGCGGTCCGTTCGCCACTGAAGCGGAACTCGCGGGCTATCTGGATAAACTCGTGGCCCTGCCCGATGGCTTCGCCTTCACGGTCTTCGACACCGGCACCAATTCGCCGGTTGGTGTGGTCTGCTATCTGGCCAATTTCCCCGTGCACGGCAAAATCGAGCTGGGCAGCATCTCCTATTCACCGTTGGTGCAGGGGACGCCGGCCAATCGTGAGGCGAGTTATCTGATGCTGCGCCACGCATTCGGCCTCGGTTACTGCCGGCTGGAGTGGAAATGCGATGCGCTCAATGAACGGTCACGGCGGGCGGCGCTGCGTATCGGCTTCCGCTTCGAGGGGATTCAGGACGCTCATTACATTGTGAAGGGACGGCGGCGCGATACGGCCTGGTTCCGCCTGCTGGCCGATGAATGGCCGGAAGCACGCGCCGGGCTGGAAAGCCAATTGCCCGGCCCGCTCTGAGGAAATCTGCCGCATACGCTGTATGATCCAGCACAGCGCAGTACAATAGGTGAACGCGGCAGCCGCCGCACCAGTTGCCTTTTGTGCAGAGCATGTGATGGAGGGTGGGCCGCTCACGCCCGCGCAGACGCCATGAAAGATGACGTTCTCAACGAAACCAAAGCCAAGATGAAGTCCGCCGTATCGGTGTACGAGCAGGACTTGCAGGGTATTCGCGGCGGGCGCGCCAGCACCGCACTGGTAGACCGGATGCCGGTGGATTACTACGGGCAGGAAACTGAGCTGCGCCAGTTGGCGACCATCTCGACGCCCGAGCCGATGCAGATCATGATCCGCCCCTATGACAAGACGGCGGTCAAGGCCATCGAGAAGGCTATTCGCACCAGCGATATCAACATCAACCCGCAAACCGACGGTGAAACGATCCGCCTCAACATGCCGGCCCTCACCCGTGAGCGCCGCCAGGATCTGGTCAAGTTTTTGCACAAGCGCACGGAAGAGGCGCGGATTGCGGTTCGTAACATCCGCCGCCACATGAACGACGATGTCAAAGATTTCGAGAAGGAGAAGTTGCTCTCGGAGGATGACGCCGAGCAGTTGACCGAGGAAATCCAGAAGTTGACCGACAAGACCATCGAGCAGCTTGAAGCGCTGGCCAAGGCGAAAGAACAGGAAATCCTTGCGGTCTGATCGTCCCGCGGGGTTGGTGGGAATACAGGGCGAATTGATGACTGCGACTGTGAATGGCGCTGCGGCGCTGGTGAAAAACGAGTTGTCTCCGCTGCCGCCCGGCCGTGTGCCGAAGCACGTCGCCATCATCATGGATGGCAACGGGCGCTGGGCCAAACAGCGCGGCCTACCGCGCACCGAAGGCCACCGGCAGGGCGTCGAGAACCTGCGCCGCATCCTCAACGCCAGCGCACGCGAAGGCGTGAAGATCCTCACCATCTACGCCTTCTCGACCGAAAACTGGAGCCGGCCCAAGGTCGAAGTTCAGATGCTGATGCGGCTGCTGGAGATGTTCATTGACCGTGAACTAAGCTCGCTGCACGAGAACGGTGTGCAAATCCGCCATATCGGTGAGATGGACGGCGTACACCCCCGGATGCAGAAGAAGATCCGCGAGGCGTGCGAGTTCACGAAGAACAACACACGGCTGATCCTCAACGTGGCATTCAACTACGGCGGGCGCAAGGAGATATTGCAGGCGGTCAAGCGCATCGTGCGCGAGGGTATCCCGGAAGATCAGGTGACGGAAGACCTGATCAGCCGCTATATGTACACCGGCGACCTGCCTGACCCCGACCTGATCATCCGCACCAGCGGCGAACTGCGCGTCAGCAATTTCCTGATCTGGCAGGGTTCATACGCCGAATACTATGTAACGCCCACCTTCTGGCCAGATTTCGACGACGCCGAGTTCCACAAGGCGCTCGAAGTCTACGCCAGCCGTCATCGCCGCTTCGGGCAAACCGACGAGCAAGTCCACAACCCGGCGTAGCGGCGCTACAACCCCCTCACCCCGGACTTCGTCCCGCCCCTCTCCCACGCAAGCGGAGAGAGGGGCATTGCGGCGCGCCTAGGTTTTTCTTTCCCTTCGCTTGCGTGGGAAAGGTGATGGGGCGACGGCCGTTACAGGCGTTCCGCCACGCTCTTGGCCTGCGAGAAGAGCAGCAGGTAATCGGGGCCGCCGGCCTTGCTGTCGGTGCCGCTCATGTTGAAGCCGCCGAACGGGTGCACGCCGACCATCGCGCCGGTGCATTTGCGGTTGAAGTACAGATTGCCAACGTGAAACTCGGCGCGAGCCTTTTCCAGGCGATCACGGCGGGCGCTGAAGACTGCACCAGTCAGGCCGTAGTCGGTGCTGTTGGCGATCTCGATGGCGTGCTCGAAATCACGGGCGCGGATGAGCGCCAGCACCGGCCCGAAGATCTCTTCCTGGGCGATGCGGGCGTCGCCGGGGACTTCACCGAAGACGGTCGGCTCGATGAAATAGCCGCCCTCAGGCGTCTCGAGGCGGTGGCCGCCGGTGAGGAGTTCGCCTTCCTGCGTGCCGATTTCGATGTATTCCATGATCTTGTTCATGGCGCTGGCATCCACCACCGGACCCTGATCAATTTGCACCGACTGATCGGGCGCGCCAATCGTCAATTGCTTCGTCAGCTCGACCACGCGGGTGGCGACGGCGTCGTAGATGCCGTCTACCAGAATGGCGCGCGAGCCAGCCGAGCACTTCTGGCCCTGGAAGCCGAAGGCGCTGGCAACGATGCCCTGCGCGGCGGCTTCAGCGTTGGCCGTTTCATCCACCAGCACAGCGTCCTTGCCGCCCATTTCGAGCGTGGCGCGCTTCAACCACTTCTGGCCGGGCTGGACTTTGGCCATCTGCTCGTAAATCTGGCAGCCGACTTCACGCGAGCCGGTGAAGTTAATGAAGCGCGTGCGCGGGTCGTTCACCAGCGCGCTGCCGACGACGCTGCCGGGGCCGGTGACGAAATTGAGGACACCAGCGGGCAGCCCGGCATTCCAGAACAACTCACACAACAGCCAGGCGATATACGGGCTTTGGCCAGCCGGCTTGAGGATGGCGGTGTTACCGGTAACCAGCACGGCGGCTACCATGCCCATCGGGATGGCCAGCGCGAAGTTCCAGGGCGGGATGATGGCGCCGACGCCGAGCGGGATATAGGTCAGGCTAAGCTGCTCGGCCGGATACGGGGCAAGCTGATCGGACGAGTCGAGCAGGCGGAGGGCCTGGCGCGCGTAGTATTCGAGGAAGTCAATCGCTTCGCTCGTGTCGGCGTCGGCCTCGGCCCACGACTTGCCCACCTCGTAGACCATCACCGCGCTGAACTCGTGCTTGCGGCGGCGCAGTTCGGCGGCGGCATGCAGCAGGTAGCGCACGCGCTCGGATACGGGCGTGTACTGCCACGTCTCGAAGGCGGCAGCGGCCGCGGTGATGGCATCGGCGGCACTTTGCGCGTCACCTTTAGAGAAGTGGCCGACGGCTTCGGCCGGGCGCGACGGATTGATCGAGGCATAGGTGGCGGCGGTGGCGACAGGTTTTCCGCCGATGATGAGCGGGAACGTTCGGCCCAGATCGGCCGCGGCCTTGTCCAGTGCGGCGCGAAAGGCCTCTTGCTGGCCGGGCTGCGAAAAATCGGTCAGCGCCTCAGGGCTATAGGGAAGCAGCATGGAGATCTCCTTGAGTAGCGATGGACAAATGGATTGCTGAAGTTGGCAAAAACTAAACGAAGCGATGGAGCCTGTGCCGTGCGACGAAATGAATGCTGCCGATTATAACCTTACGAAGCGAAAAGACAGCGAGTCAGGTTGTGGGGGGTATGGCGGGATGTTCGCCGCAAATCAGGGCGATGGGCCGATTCTGAAGCCGCGTCAGCACAATCGTCGCGCCGGCAGCGCCTTTCAGCTTCAACTGCGGCAGCAGCGCCTCGGGCGTGATGGGTGAGCCGCGGCGCTTGACGGCGGCGTGGCCGATGCTCCGCGCCCGCAGGGCTGCCCGCAGCGCCTTGAGGTTGAACGGCAGCCACTCCAGCACGCGCCACGACCGCGCCCAGGACGTGGCGGGCGGCGTATCGGCGGTGAGATAGGCGATCTGCTCGTCGAGTTGCACGGCGTTCCAGGCGCGGCCAGCCGACGTCACCAGCCCGGCCCGGATCAGCGCGGCGTCCGGCTCGATCAGCCAGGCGCGGGGCTGGCCGATTGCGCCCGGTTCGCGGTCGTCATCCGGCCAGTGCTGCACGCTTTCGTTTGCGATCAACACCGCCCGCCGGATAGGGTCAGGGCCGAATTGCGTCCGGCTGGTCTTCAGCAGCGCTTCCTTGAGATCGCCCGCGACGGAGACAAATGCAACTTCTCCGCCGTAGCCGTTCAGTTCCGCCACGTCTACGCCGGGCGACAGCTTCACGCGGATACGCGGCGCACGCCAGCGGCGAATGGTGGACAGGGGCGGGTGACAGGCTTCGACGGAGAAGATGCGGCGTCCGTCTTCACGGCGGGCCGGGTCGCAGAATACGAAATCAGCCTCCGGGTCGAGGCCGCGCACATCGGCCGTTTGCACCACAACCGGCAGGCCGAACGCAGCTGCGTTCAGGCGGGTTATTTCGGCGCGCAGCGGGTCGAGATCCACGGCCAGCACCTGCGCCCCGGCGGCGGCGAAGGCCAGCGCATCGGCCCCGATGCCGCAGCAAAGGTCGGCTACATGCTGCCCTGCGCCCTCCAGCGCGTGATAGCGGCGCACGGGCGCGTCGCTAGCCTGCTCCAATGCATCGCGGGTGAAGAACAGGCGCGCTGCATCGGTACCGAACTTGGCCACGGCCTTGTGGCGCAAGCGGGCCAGTTCGAGAACGGCGCTGGCCTGTTCGGCGGGCAGCGTTTTGCGCAGAGCCGTGATCAGATGAAGCGTGCGGCCGTCGTCGAGGTC
>JAEURB010000159.1 GCA_016788435.1 Anaerolineae bacterium
TGGTCTCCGTTCGCTCGGGCGCCAAATTCTCGATGCCCGGTATGATGGACACCATCCTCAACCTCGGCCTGAACGACGATGTGGCTGAGGCGATGGCCAGGCAAACCGGCGACCCGCGCTTCGTCTTCGACCTCTACCGCCGCCTCGTCCAGATGTTCGGCTCGACGGCGATGGGCATTCCCGACGAACCGTTTGAAGACCTGCTCACCGAAACCAAGAAGGCGCGCGGCTACAAAAGTGACACCGAACTGAGCGCCGACGAATGGAAGAAGGTCACCGCCGAATTCAAGAAGATCTACCAGGTGCATGTCGGCGAGCCGTTCCCCCAGGACCCGTACAAGCAGCTCGCCAAGGCCATCGAAGCCGTCTTCAAGTCGTGGAACGGCAAGCGCGCCATTGACTACCGCAACGCCACCAACATCCCCCATAACCTTGGCACCGCCGTCAACGTGCAGGCGATGGCGTTTGGCAATATGGGTTCCAACTCGTTCACGGGCGTCGCCTTCACGCGCAACCCCAGCACCGGCGAGAAGGTTCTGTTCGGCGACTACCTGCAGAACGCGCAGGGTGAAGACGTGGTGGCCGGCATCCGCACCCCCGAGCCGATTGCCCACCTCGGATCGGTCGATCCGAAGATCTACGCCGAGTTCGTCGAAGTGGCCCAGCGCCTGGAAGCCCACTACCGCGAAATGCAGGACGTGGAATTCACGATTGAGAACGGCAAGTTGTGGATGCTGCAAACGCGTGATGGCAAACGCACGGCGCGGGCTGCCGTTCGCATCGCCGTCGAAATGGCCGACGAAGGCGTGATCAGCAAGGAAGAAGCCATCAATCGCGTCAAGCCGGAACATGTGCTGCAGTTGCTGCACCCGCAGTTCGACATCGAAGCCAAGGATGCGGCGGCCAAAGCCCATCGCATGATCGCCAAGGGCGTCAATGCATCGCCCGGCGCGGCGGTTGGCGTGGCGGCCTTCGACGCCGACCTGGCCGAAACGTGGGGCAAAGCGGGCAAGGCCGTCATCATGGTGCGCCCGGAAACCAAGCCGGACGACGTCCACGGGATGCTCGCTTCGAAGGGTATTCTCACCAGCCGGGGTGGCGCGACCAGCCACGCGGCCGTCGTCGCCCGTCAGTTCGGCACGCCGTGCGTCTGTGGCGCTGAATCGCTTGATATTGACGTCAACAAGCGCCGCCTGAAGGTGGGCGATGTCGTCGTCTCCGAAGGCGACACGATTTCAATTGACGGTGGCACCGGTGAAGTCTTCCTCGGCGAGATCGTCCGCGTCGAGCCCGACTTCATGCGCGAAGCCTATCTCCGCAAGCTGCTCGGCTGGGCCGACGAGGTCCGCCGTCTGGGTATCTATGCCAACGCCGACTACCCGAAGGATGCCCGCCGCGCCCGCGAATACGGGGCCGAAGGTGTCGGCCTCTGCCGCACCGAGCACATGTTCTTCCAGGAAGAGCGCCTGCCCATCGTTCAGGAGATGATCCTCGCCGAGCCGAACAGCGAAGAAGAGAAGCGCGCGCTCGACAAGCTGCAGGTCTTCCAGTACGACGATTTCTACGGCATCCTCAAGGCGATGGACGGCCAACCGGTCATCATCCGCCTGCTCGACCCGCCGCTGCATGAGTTCCTGCCCACCCACGAACAACTGGCGCTCCGCGCTGCTGGCTTGCGCCTGATGGGTGACCGCCCGAACGAAATCGCGCGCGTCGAAAACCTGATGACCTCGGTCGAGGGCCTTCAGGAGTTCAACCCGATGCTCGGCCTGCGCGGCTCGCGCCTCGGTATCACCCGCCCGGCTATCAGCGAGATGCAAGTGCGCGCGCTGTTCATCGCCGCATGCGAGCTGGTTCAGGAAGGCGTGGACGTGCGGCCAGAGATCATGGTTGCCGTGACCAACACCGAGATTGAGGTCAAGATCCTCAAGGAGCTGATTGACCGTGTGGCGGCCGAAGAAATGGCCAAGTGCAACGTCAAGCTGCACTACAAGGTGGGCACGATGATCGAGCTGCCGCGCGCCGCCATCATCGCCGACCGCATGGCCCAGTACAGCGAGTTCTTCTCGTTCGGCACCAACGACCTGACGCAAACGGTGTTCGGCATCAGCCGTGACGACGCCGAGGGCAAGTTCCTGCTCCAGTACGTCGAGGAAGGCATCCTGCCGGAGAATCCGTTCCAGGTGATTGACGAGGACGGCGTGGGCTACCTCGTGAAGATGGCGGTCGAGAAGGGCAAGTCCGCCCGTCCTGATATCGAAGTCGGCATCTGCGGCGAGCACGGCGGCGACCCGAAGTCCATTGATTTCTGCCATCGCGCCGGCCTGAGCTACGTAAGCTGCTCGCCGTTCCGCGTGCCGGTGGCCCGCCTGGCGGCCGCCCATGCGTCGCTCAAGGAAAAGAAGGCCAGCAAGAACTAGTCCGTACGCAATAAATGACCACAGCATGCAGCGAGGGCGGCCCATCACCGGGCCGCCCTTGTTGATTGAAGATGAAACGCCAGGAACGCATAGGCACTTTCATGAATATCCTTTGTGCTCTTTGCGTTCTTTGCGTTGGTAGTTTCTTTGATCCATCACGTGGATCGTCACCGTTCTTGCAGCACCCACCACGCCCGTAGCACTTCAGCCACGCCCTGCACACTACGCCCTATTCAACTATAGTAATTACAGGCGAGCGCGGGAGAACGTGGGATGCACATCACGATTTTCGTCTATGGGTCATGGGGCGACATGCGGCCACACGTGGTGCTGGGGCAGGGGTTGCAGGCCGCCGGGCACAGTGTCCAGGTGGTGGCCTCGCGCACCTACGAGGACTGGGTTCGCGCCCGCGGTCTCGGGTTCTCGCCGTTGTCCGTGGATGTGAGCGCGTTCACCAGGGATAACGCCTCGATGATGGATCTCGGCCTCCTTCAGCAGCTGAAGCTTCTGCGCGAAACGATATCCCCGCTTTTCGCGCAGATTGGCCGGGAGACGCTGGAGGCGACGCGCGACTCTGATGTGTTGATGACGGTGGAACTTGGCGCGGTGCTGTTTTTTGACATTCTGCGCGTGAACCCGCTCAGGACGATTCTGATCAACCCGGCCCCGCTTAACCCGACCCGCGAGTTCGCCATGGCCCTTCCGCCCGCGCCGGGCTGGTTTCCGTTCAAGGGCCGGTACAACCGCTTCAGCTACAGCGTGCTTCGGCGTGTGGGATGGAGTTCATTGGGCAATTCCATGAAAGTCATGGCGGCCGAACTGGGAGTACCAAAGAGCAAATTTCGGGAGTGCCGCGCGTTCCTTGACCAGACGCCCGCCCTCACCGCGGTCAGCCGACACGTCGTTCAGCGTCCGGCGGATTGGGCGGAGCACTTTCAGGTGACTGGCTATCTGTTTGACGACGACCCTGACTGGATGCCTCTGCCAGGTCTGGCCGAGTTTCTGGCCGCCGGTGAGCCGCCGGTCTATATGGGCTTCGGCAGCATGCCGGACAGCAAGCCGGAAGCCACCACGCGTCTGATTCTCGACGCCGTGCAGCAGGCGGGGAAGAGGGCGGTCATCCTCACCGGCTGGGCGGGGCTGGGTGTGGACGATGCGCCGGGCCACGTTCACATTCTCAATTACGCGCCGCACAGTTGGCTGTTCCCGAAGATGGCAACCGTAGTCCACCACGGCGGTTCGGGCACAACGGCGGCCGGCCTGCGGGCGGGCGTGCCCGCCGTAATTGTTCCCCATCTCGGCGATCAGCCTTTCTGGGGCAGGCGAATCAAGGAGCTTGAGGTTGGGCCGGGCCCGATCCCGCGCAAGAAGCTGACTGCCCAGAAGCTGGCCGCCGCAATCCGAGCCGCAACCGAAAGCAGTGCGATGCGTGACCGGGCGCTGGCGCTGAGTGAGAACATCAAGCAGGAAGACGGCTTGGGTTCTGCCATGCAGTGGGTGCAGCGCTTCTTGGCGTGATGGCACAGGAGTCAGATGCTCCGCGCTGCGTAACGCGGAGATCGCAAGACCCTCTCCTTTGTGCTCTTCGCGTCCTTCGCGTTCTTTGCGTCGGCAGTTTCTTTGATCCATCGCGTGGATTGTCACCGTTCTTGCAGCGCCCACCACGCCCTTAACACCTCTGCCACGCCCCACGCCTGGGCAATGCAGGCTTTCGGCAGGTGCGGCGCGTCGCCCTCGAAGTTCTCGCTGATGCTGCCCAGCCCGGCGTCGTGCAGATGTTCGGCGAATGGATCGAGGAAGCCGAGCGCGGCCGCCTTATCACCGTGTGCCTTGTAGTGCGCCAGCGCGAACGAGCCAATCGGCCAGCTCCAGACTGTGCCCTGATGGTAGGCGGCGTCGCGGTGCGGCTGGTCGCCGGTGAACTGGCCGATATAGGCGGGGTCACGCGGGGACAGGCTGCGCAGGCCGTAGGACGTGAGCAGTTCCCGCCCGCACACATCCACTAGTTGCCGCGTTTGCTCCTGCGTGAACGGCGCGTATGGCAAAGCGGCGGCGATCACCTGGTTCGGCCGGATGGCCGGGTCGTGCCTGCCGTCTGGCGCATCAATCACATCGAAGCAGCAGCCGGTCTCCTCGTTCCAGAAGCGGTCGAAGCTGACCTCGGCGCGTTCGGCCAGCCGCGCGTACTCGTGCCCGTTGCGGCCCAGCCGGGCGGCAAAGTCTCCCATGCAGCGCAGGGCATTGATCCACAGCGCGTTGATCTCGACCGGCTTGCCGGTGCGCGGCGTCACCACCCATTCGCCGATCTTGACGTCCATCCACGTCAGTTGCACGCCCGGTTCGCCCTGCCGCAGCAGCCCGTCGGCGGCGTCCATGCCGATACCGTAGCGCGTTCCGCGCACATGCCAGGCGATGATGTCGTCGAGGATGGGGAATAGCTCGGCCAGCAGCGCGTCGTCACCGGTGGCCGCGTGCGTGGCCCGAATGGCCTCGAAATACCAGAGCGTGGCATCCACCGTGTTGTACTCCGGCGCGTCGCTGCTGTCCGGGAAGCGGTTGGGCAGCATCCCGCGGTCTACGTAGCGGGCGAACGTGCGCAGGATTTGCGCGGCCAGTTCCGGGCGGCCAGTTGCCAGCGTCAGGCCCGGCAAGCTGATCATCGTGTCGCGGCCCCAGTCGCTGAACCACGGGAAGCCGGCCAGGATACTCGCGCCGTCGCTGCCGTCATCCAGTGTGCGCCGCACGATGAATTGGTCGGCGGCCAGCAGCAGTTGGCGGATGAACGGCGGCTCGTCCCGTAGCGGGCTGCGGGCGATCAGCGCGGCTTCGTACTTGCGGCGTCCTTCCAGCGCGGCCTCCGCGTCGAGCGGCGGATTCGGCTCCGTCGAGGCGATGATCGTCACGCTTTCGCCGGGCTGCAGCGTGACTGAAAACGCGCCCGCCTCGAAGTGGTCATCGAGCGCGTCCAGCCCACGTTCGGCTTCGGCGCCCAGAAAATGATCGCGCCGCCAGCCGCCCCCGGCCGCTGCCTCGGCGCGGTTGCTCAGCACCACAAACGACGCCGAATCATCCTGGGCCGTTACGTGCAGGCCGTTCGGAACCGGGTCCACACGCATCGGCCGCGTGACGGCGTGCAGGTTCTCGTGCGAGTCGCGGGCGCTGACCATAGCGGTCAGCGTCAGCGCGACCGGCCCGCTGGCGCGGCGCAGCGTGTAGCGTATGGTGGTTGTGTTCTGGCCCTGCTGCATCCACACCCGCTGTTCGAGCAGAGCATCGGCCAGCGCGTAGTCCCACACCGGTATCGCGCCGTCGAGGTGAAAGCCATCGATGTGGCGGAAGCCTTCCGGCGGGTACGAATCACCCCCGCGATCCTCGGCAAACAGCGCATAGTCGCC
>JAEURB010000171.1 GCA_016788435.1 Anaerolineae bacterium
CTTCGGCCGCGTCTGGGTAGTAGATGTACCGGCTGCGCGGCCTGGCGACTTGCGGGCGGGTGGGGTCGGCCAGCACTTCCTGCGCCATGCGGTCTTCGATGGGCAGGCCGTTGTACTGGCCGGCGGCGTAGAACCACAGGCTGACCAGCTCCGTCACCTTTTCGGGGTATTGGGCGGCCAGATCGTGCATTTCGCAGGGGTCTTCGTCAGTGTGGTACAGCTCCCAGCGATCCTTGTCGAAATTGCGCCAGCCGTAGATGGTGGGATGCACCGACACGACTTTCCAGCCGTTGTGCCACAGCGCGCGTGAGCCGAGCATGGTGAAGAAGGCGGTTTCCTTCGGCGTGGGAGCTTTGGCGTCCTCAAACGTCGGGCGCAACGACACGCCTTCGAGCGGAATCTGCTGATAACCCTTCACTTCGTCCGGCAGTTCGACACCGAGCAGGTCGTAGACAGTCGGCACGATGTCGGTGGCGTGGCAGTACTGATGGCGGATTTCGCCGTGCGCCTGAATCCCTTTGGGCCAGGCAATGAGGAGCGGGTCGGAGATACCGCCCTCGAAGTTGTAGCGCTTCCACAGCTTGAACGGGGTGTTGAAGGCGCAGGCCCAGCCGGTGGGATAGTGGTTGTAGGTGGCGGTGCTGCCCAGCACGTCAATGTACTTCATGTTCTCTTCGATGGTGTCGGGAATGCCATTGAAGAACTTGTTCTCGTTGACCGAGCCGTTGGGGCCGCCTTCGCCGCTGGCGCCATTATCCGAGACGAGGATGATGAGGGTGTTATCAATCTCACCGCTCGCTTCGAGGAAGTCGAGCAGGCGGCCGATGTGATGGTCGGTGTGCGACAGGAAGCCGGCGTAGACCTCGGCCATGCGGCAGAACAACTTCTTCTCGTCGTCCGAGAGGCTATCCCACGGGCGAACGACGTCCACGGGATTCCAGGGGCGGCCCTCGGCGCTCTTCTCGTTGATGTAGGGGTTGATGGGGGTCAGTTCAGCACCGGGCGGCAGGATACCCATTTTCTTCTGGCGCTCGAAGATGATCTCGCGGTACTTCTCGTAGCCCATATCGAACTTACCCTTATACTGCTCGATCCACTCCGGCGGCGCCTGGTGCGGGGCGTGGGTTGCGCCGGGGCAGAAGTACATGAAGAACGGCTTGTCGGGAACGATCATCTTGGCGTCTTTGATGAACTCAATCGCTTTGTCCGTCAGGTCTTCGGTGAGGTGATAGCCGTCTTCAGGCATCGAAGGCTGCTCGACCGGATGGTTGTCGTAGACCAAATCGGGGTACCACTGGTTGGTTTCGCCGCCCAGGAAGCCGTAGTAGCGCTCGAAGCCGCGCCCGACCGGCCAGTTGCGCTTGGTCGAGGCCATATTCATCTCATCGGACGCGACGAGATGCCACTTGCCGAGCATATAGGTGTTCCAGCCGCGCTCGCCCAGCACCTCGGCAATCGTGGCGCATTCGAAGGGGATGTGGCCGTTGCTGGCGGGGAAGCCGGAGGTCGCTTCGGCGATACAGGCCATGCCGTTGGTGGTGTGGTTGCGGCCGGTGAGCAGACTGGAGCGGGTGGGCGAACAGAGCGCGGTGGTGTGCCAGTTGGTGTAAGTGAGGCCCTGGCCGGCGATGCGCTTGATATTCGGCGTCTCGATCAGGCCGCCCCACGGCTCCATCGCCGAGAAACCCGTATCATCGAGCACGATGTAGAGCACATTGGGCGCGCCGACCGGTGCGACCGGCTGCATGTAGGGTTCCCAGTCCGGGACGGAATCACGAATGTCGGTGCTGATGACGCCTTTGAAGGTTTTTGCCATGGTGGCCTCAGGGGATCCAGTATACGCCAGACAGGATCATAGGCCTGAATAATGAAAACGCGCAACCAGGGCGGCGCTCATCCCAGGGCACACGCATCAAATTGCCCTTATGGCCCTCACCCTTAGTCCCTCTCCCTCACGGAGAGGGAAATTGACCTGTTTCGCGCGCCATTCACCCCTTGACCCTACCCAGATTCGGCGGAGGGTGAAGTTGTCCAGGGCATGAACGCCTGTTCGAAGGCGAGCGGGATCCTGCCAGCCGCAGGCGTGAGGTTGTGCGGCAAACGGCGGGAAGGCGGCAGGAATGGGGAAAGGCCATCCTGTATAATCGCGGTTATCGCATTCAGACAGGCCTTCGATCCATGCGCGCAGCTCAAGTTCGCTTCTTTGGCGGTTTGGCCCTGATGGCGCTGCTGCCAGCCCTCGTCATTCCTGGGGCGGCACAGGCGCAGGAGCCAGTTTCGTATCCACCCGCCTACTCGTTGTTCGGGGTCGAGCACATCTATCAGGACTGGAACAACTGCGGCCCGGCCACGCTTTCGATGGCCCTGACCTACTACACCGACGCGACGATTGACCAGCACATCGCAGCCAACTGGCTGAAGCCGAATTACGAGGACAAGAACGTCAGCCCGTGGCAGATGGCCGCTTACGTCAACACGCAGCTCGGCGGCAACCTGCGCGCCATCGTGCGGCAGGGCGGCGATCTCAATTTGCTCAAGACGCTGATCGCCAACAACTTCCCGGTGCTGATCGAGGAAGGCTACAACCCGCCCGAACTCAATCAGGGCTGGATGGGCCACTACCTGATGATGAGCGGTTACGACGACGCGGCCGGCCAGTTCATCACGCAGGACAGCTACGAGGGGCCGAACCTGCCCTACAGCTATGACCACATCAACGAGTTCTGGCGGAACTTCAACCGCCTGTATCTGGTGGTGTATCCGGTCGAGCGCGAGGCTGAACTGATGGCACTGCTGGGCAGCGACGCCGACGAACGGCAGAACTGGGTCAACGCGCTGGAAGAAGCCCGCGCCGAAGCGGTCGCCAACCCGCAGGATCCGTTCGCGTGGTTCAACATGGGCACCAGTTTCGTCGGGCTGGAGATGTACGGCGAGGCGGCGGTCGCTTTCGACCAGGCGCGCAATGTGGGCGAAGGCCTGCCCTGGCGCATGATGTGGTACCAGTTCGGGCCGTTCGAGGCCTATATGGCCACCGGGCGCTATCAGGACGTGATTGACCTGGCGCGGGCCAACCTCGATGACGGCGGCGGCCAGTACGTTGAGGAGACCTACTACTACGCCGGGCTGGCGCGGGCGGCGCTGGGCGAAACCGAGCGCGCGATTTCCAACCTTGACGGCGCGATCAGCTTCAACCCCAACTTCACACCGGCCCGCGAAGCCAAGGCGGAGCTGCAAGGCTCGTAGCGAGCGATTGCTGACCTAATCCGACTGGATATTCACCCACTTCGGCGTACCCCAGTTCCAGCGGATGGCCGCCGCCCGCAGGCCGAGGATCAGGCCGATGCTGAGAATCTCCGCCAGGTCGCGGTTCGCGTCCAGCGGGCGGAGCAGCGAGTAGACGACGCAACCAATGAGGACGGGCGTGGCGTAGAGTTCCTGCGAGAGCAGCAGCGTCGGGCGGCCGGTCAAAAGGTCACGCACCAGGCCGCCGCCAATCCCCGTAATCAGGCCCATGATGATAGCCACCCCGGCGTTGGGGCTGACGCTGTATGACTTCTCCATGGCCACAATGGCGAAGATGGCCAGGCCGATGGCGTCGAAATAGAGCAGCAGCGTGAACATGCGCCGGTAGGTGCGAAAGAGGAAGAAGGCCGATACGCCGCCAACCAGCGCGATGATCACGAAGCTGAACTCGGTGAGCCAGAAGACGGGTACGCCGAGGATCATATCGCGGATGGTGCCGCCGCCGAGCGCGGTGATGACGGCCAGCATGAGCAGGCTGATCGCGTTGCGGGTGCGCGGGGCCGACGCCAAAACGCCGGTGATGGCGAAGACGAAGACGCCGATATCGGCGAGCAGTGTGGCAATCATGGGCGTGCGCTCACAGAGTCCGTGCCTTGCCGCCACGTGCGGCTTCAGGTTAGGCGCGCTGACGGCGAGCATAGCGCAGCACGCCGGTGAACCGCGAACCGGGCGCGGGGTGGCAAGCACAGTACACAGCAAGAGAGGCCGCCTTGCGGCGGCCCCTCGTTTACCGTGATGCGCTTGCAGGGTTATGCTCCGCCAGCTTGGGGGCCGGTGGTCGTGTCGCTTACGGTGCTGCCCTGCAGCGTGTTGAGGACTTCGTTGGCCGAAATCTGGGCCAGGCGAGCGTTATCAATGGCGTTGGCCAGTACGCGCGCCGCCTCTTGCGGGCTGTGGAAGCCGGTGCTGTTCTCCGACGAAACGAAGTCCCAGCGCAGGCTGGCCGCCCGGTGATACTGGCGCGCTTCCGCCAACTGCTCGTCGGTCGCGCCCGCGTCCATGGCCGCCATGATGGCGTCAATCGCGTCGAGAATCGCGGCCTCGGTAGTGCGCAGCAGACCGGCCGTGTTCGTTTGAATAGTCATCACCCGGTCGTACAGCTCCTCTTCCGGGATGTTGTGGCAGGTTTGGCAGGCGTTATTGAGGTTGGTCAGCGGGCTGCGAATCCAGTGGTCGGAGATTTTCAGGCCACCATCGCGCATGAACGGCATATGGCAGTCGGCGCAGGCCACCCCCGAACGAGCGTGGATGCCGGTGGTGGACATCTCGTATTCGGGGTGCTGAATCTTGATCATCTGCGCGCCACTTTCCGCATGAACCCAGTCGCGGAAGCCATAGGAATCGTAGTGCGCCTCGATGTCGTCAATCGTGTAGCCCTGGCTCCACGGGAAGGTGAGGACCTTGTTGTCGCCCAGAAAGTAGTACTCAACGTGGCACTGGGCGCAGACGTAGGTCCGCATTTCCTGCCGCGTCGCCTGGGTCACATCCACACCGCGCGCCGCCAGCCCCTCGATGAGCGCCGGGCGCGTGATGCGCAGCGCCATGGTGTCGGGGTCGTGGCAGTCTGAGCACGAGCTGCCGAAATGGATGTCATCCACCAGATCGTTGTATGGCGTGTGGTTGAACTCTTCCCAGCCCATTGATGCGATCAGCCCCGGCGCTTCGGCGGCGTGGCAATTGATGCACGCGCCCGGCTGGTTGACGACCTGCACGCGCTGCGTGTTGGCCTGGTCGGTCATGGCATAGTAGTGGCCGCGCTCCTCGTCGTGTTGCACGCTGAAGGCGTAGCCGGCCCACAGGCGCACCATGGCGGGGTTCTCTTCCAGCTTGCTGTAGACTTCCGAGCCGCCGAAGGGCGTTCGCACGCCATCATTCTGCGTCATCATGAAGCGGTCGTACTGGCGCGGATAATTCTGGCCCCACACAGCCGGGTCAATTTCGTCCTCGGCAATGGCGACCACTTGCAGCGGATATTCGGCAGCCTCGGCCTGGCGCTGCGTAATATTGATGAGCAGCATGGTGATGCCGAAAGTGAGCGCGACCGCGCCGATCAGCACGAGCACATAGATGACTGCGTTACGTTTCTTCATGGCAAACCTTTCCCCTTCTGGTGGCCATGCCTAGTTCCGGGTGTCGTGGCCCACATCGTTGTGGCACGTCACACAGGCAAGTTCTTCCTCGGCGTGGTTCACTGCAATCATGGTCGTGAAGTCCTGATGACAGGCCACGCAGTTTTCCTGCACCACAGCGGCGTTCAACTCGTTGGCGCGAATCGGATCGTTGAAAACGCCAGTCGTGAAGGCCAGGCTGTGGTTGAAACCGTTGATCCCTTTGACGACGTACTTGGCCACCATAGACGAATGGGGGGTGTGACAGTCGTTGCAAACGGCCACGCGCCGATGGCTCGAATGCTGCCACGCCTCGTACTGGTCGCGCATGACATGGCAGTTGGCGCACGCGGCCGGGTCGTCTGACAGATAGGAACCCCCTTTGGCATAGGTGAAGGTGAACAGGCCCAACCCAATCGGAACGCCGACTGCGATGAGAAGGATCACCATCTGCCAGAGAGGCCTATCGAGAATACTGCGCAGGAATCTCACATTTACCCTCCTGCTGATTTCAGGCGGCCGTCCGGCGGGGCCACGCCCCTGTACGCTCCCGGCAGCCGGTTGACAAGACACACGGGGCTGGTTGAGCAAGTCTCATGCGCTGCCGCGCTCTCGCCCTTACGCCACCTCCTTCTTCCCTGAACAGCATGCTTGCCGTTCACGGGGCATTCATCCGGGGCGTGGCCGCCGCCCCGCCGCCTAACCCGGCCACAAATTCGACCACCGTCCAGCGTTCTGCTTCACTGAGCGCACCGCCCCAGGGAGGCATCATTTTCTCGATGCGCCCGTTGGTGATGACGTCGAAAATCTCCTGCAGCGTTCGCACGGTCATGGTGGCCGGCTGCGTGAAATCGGGCGGGGCCGCAATCTGGCTGGCGCGCACCAGCGGGCCATCCCCGCGCCCACCGTCGCCATGACAGGGCGAACACCGCTCGCGGAAAAGGCGCGCACCGTCTGACGTGCTGCTGGCTGGCAGGTGCGGGCTGGCCACGCCGAGGTCGCGCGCTGGCAGGGTCGAGACAATGCGCGGCTCACTGTTCAAGCTACCACAAGCGGCGAGCAGCAGCACGAGCAGGGCCAGCCCGGAGGCGCGGAACACCATAACGATTTGGCCCTATCCTTTCCCAGCGCGCTGCGGGCAGACACAGCATCACATCGCCCCAGTATAGACGATGAAATGTTATTTGTCATTAAGCAAGATTAAGCCGGAGTGGGGGTTGAGACACCAGCGTTTCTGCCTTCATGCAACCGCACTTCCAGCCCCTTGCCACTCTCCGGAGAAACCTCACCCCCCGGCCCCCCTGGCAGGGGTAGGTATTTGATGGTTCAGGCAAGCGGCGATGCCGGATTGCCACCCCTCACCCCTTGATCCCCTCTCCCACGCAAGCGGGGAGAGGGGAAGACAGTGCATGCATGGGAAGTGACCGGGGCCAGGTT
>JAEURB010000241.1 GCA_016788435.1 Anaerolineae bacterium
AGTACTGTTGAAATGGGCGAGCGAACAGGCGGGCCGCCTCGACGCTGAGGGGGCGGACGATGCCGCCTTCGATGAGCTGGCCGGCCAGCTTCGGCGGCTTGTCAAACAGATCAACCGCTACGCCGGGGAGGGACTGTATACGCCGCCGGATGAGCAGGCGTCCGCGCTGATGGCGATTGCCGAGCGCGCCGGGAGCATCGGACTGACGACTGCGCCCACTTTTTCGGCGCAGGCCGCCCCGGCTGACCCGATGGCAGCGCTAGCCGGGGTGCTCGCATCATTTGCGCCCACCGAAGCTGCGCCGCCAGGGCCGGCAATAGACCTGCCTGAAACGGGTCAGTCTGTGGCCGCAACCTCTGCGCCTGTCGAATCTGCGCCGTCCGCCCCCGAACCGGTTGAACCGGCCCAGCCTTCTGTAACACCCGTCTTCCATGAGGATTTTCATGATCTCTGAGCTTGTCCGCCGCACATCTCTTCGCCGTGGCCTGATCGGTGTCGCGGGGCTGATGCTGGCGCTGCTGGCCGCTTGCCAGCCGCAAACGCCCGTTCCGCCTAGTATGACGGCTGTTCCGCCCACCAGCACAGTGATTCCACCCACCGCTCAGGCAGCCAGCGCGCAGCCAGCGACGGCAACGCCGTTCGGCGTGCTCAACTTCCAGCTTGGGCAGGGCTTCGGCGCGCAAAAGGGCTTCTGGACGGTTTACTTCACCGCGCCGACCGGCAGCCGCGACCCGGCCACCTATCACGGCGGCGTGGATGAGGCACTGGCGAGCGCGATTGCCGGCACGCAGCGCACGATTGATATTGCCGCCTACGAGTTCAACTCACCGGCCCTCACCCAGGCGCTGCTGGAAGCCAAGGCGCGCGGCATTCGCATCCGCATGGTCACGGACAACGAAGATGGCCTGGGCGACGAGGACAGCACGCTCGGCCAGCTTCAGGCGGCCGGCATCCCCGTCGTCACCGACGAGCGCAGCGCGCTCATGCACGACAAGTTCATCATCCTCGACGGGCAGGTGGTATGGACCGGCTCGTGGAACCTGACCATCAACGACACCTACCGTAACAACAACAACGCGATTGCGCTACGCAGCCAGAAAGCGGTAGAGAACTATCAAACCGAGTTCGACGAGATGTTCATCGAGGGCCGTTTTGGGCCGACTTCGCCGGTCAATACGCCCAACCATGTCTTCGCGCAGGATGACACGGTCGTCGAGGTCTACTTTGCGCCGGAAGACGCGGTGATTGACCAGATCATCAGCACGGTGTCCGGCGCGCAGGAGTCGGTGCGCTTCATGACCTTCTCGTTCACGGTGGACGAAATCGGCTCGGCGCTGCTCGAACGGGCGGCGCGCGGCGTGGATGTGCAGGGCATTTTCGAGCGAACGGGCAGCGAGACGCAGCATTCCGAGTTCGGGCGGCTGTACTGCGCGGGCCTGCCGGTGCGCCAGGACGGTAACCCGTTCGTGCTGCATCACAAGGTGTTCGTGATTGACGGCCAAACGGTCGTCACGGGTTCATTCAACATTTCGGCCAACGCCACCAACTCGAACGACGAGAACCTGATCATCATTCACGATCCGGATTTGGCCGCGCAGTATCTGGCGGAGTTTGACCGGCGCTGGGCCGAGTCACGTTTGCCGTCGGATTTCTCGTGCTGATACACGCCCTAAGCTCATCTCCGAAACAAACCTCACCCCCCAACCCCCTCTCCGAACACAGGAGAGGGGGAGAACGACCCGCTACGCGGGCGGAAATCCTCTCTCCACTTGGGAGAGGGACGAAGGGTGAGGGGCTTTGCCGAAATCGCCGGTCGCCCGTCAGCCTTGCGAATCCGAGAGGGGTTACATGGTGAGGGGGCGGTCAATGAAACCCGCTGACCTGACACCGATTCTGCTGCGCTGCTCGGCGCTGGCGCTGCTGGTTGGCGGCATCGGCTGGGGGCTGGCCGGGCTGCTGGGCGGCTGGCTGGGCGGCGAGGCGCTTGGCCTGACGGCGGATCAGATGGACGCGCTGGCGCTGCCCTTCCTCACGTTGCT
>JAEURB010000229.1 GCA_016788435.1 Anaerolineae bacterium
GGCCGTTCACAACCGGTCAGCGTTCCGCCGCGCCGAGGGCATCCAGCGGAGTCACTTCCGTCATATCCCCCGCCACGCCGCTGAACAGGTCGCGCTCGTCTATGCGGCTGGCTGGCGCGGCCGGGTACACCCGCGTGAAGCCCTGCCGCCGGAACACCCACCGCCGGACGGGGCGCGGCAGCTTGACGAAGGTGCCGCCTAACTGGCTGGCGTGGCAGGCGTTGGCCGCATCCCACACATCCAGATAGCCGCCGATCTCGACGGTCGAATGGGTCGGCTCAACGTTGTCGAGAATGCGGACGAGATCAATATCCTTGTTGCGTCCCAGCCGCCGGGGGTCCTGCCGGCGCAGCCGCATCACCCAGATGCCGAAGCGGATGGTCGCCTTGTTGATGCTGGAGTAGTACAGCTTCTGCGGCGCGTAAGTCGGCTGTTCAGTTTGATAAGCTGGGTCGGCGGCCTTGTAAAACGCTTCTGTCGCGGCCCGCTGAATGGCGATGTGATCGGGGTGGCCATAGCCGCCGTACTTGTTGAACGTCACCACCACCTGCGGCTTCACGTCACGGATGACCTCGACGACGCGCCGCGTGACTTCGTCCTGCGGGGCTTGCCATAAGCATTCAGGGTCTTCGGTCGTCGCCGAGCCCATCATGCCGCTGTCCTTGTAGCCGAGCAGAACGAGCCGCTGCAGGCCCAGCACCCTCACCGCGCAGTCCAGCTCGGCCAGCCTCAGCGCCTTGACCGAGTCGTAGCCGTCGAGGAACTCCGGTTTGACCGCGCCGCACTCGCCGCTGGTGGCGCACACGAGCGTGACCTCGATGCCGCGCGCGACGCAGGCGGCGATCATGCCGCCGAGGCCGAAGCTCTCGTCATCGGGGTGGGCATAGGCGATCAGGAGGCGGTAGGGGGTGGTCATGGTTGAATCCGGTGGATGGTTCCGAACGGCTGGTGGAATTGTAAGACGAATACTGAAAGATGAAAGCGTGCGTTGTGACGTGGCAGGGCTGTTGTTCGGTCAGCGGGAAAGGAGGAACTCAACAACGGGCTTCAGCCCGTTGCCGCCTCAAACAAGAAAGGGTGAAACGAGCGCCCCGCGCTTTAATCCCCCTCTCGCTTTTCGGACAGTGACCGGGGGTGAGGTTCTTTCGCGAGGGGCGTTCACAGCGCGCGTAGTTCCCCCTCTCCCCGCTTGCGTCGGCTGAGGGCCAGGGTTTGAGGGGGCCGGGGGTGAGATTGTTGACCCATGTGGTAGGATTTTCGGCGGATACTGGGAATCCCGGAGCGCCGCATGGTCATTCACCCCCTGACGCCGGAACGCTGGCCTGATTTCGAGCGATTGTTCACTCGCGGCGGCCCGCAAAACATGTGCTGGTGTATGTGGTGGCGCAATCCGCCGCAAGCCGAACGCACCAGCGCCGAAAACAAGGTCGCGATGGCGCAGATCGTGGCCGATGGGCGCGAGCCCGGCCTGCTGGCTTATGACGGCGATGAGGCGGTCGGCTGGATCGCCGTCGCGCCGCGCAGTGATGTGGACGCCCGTTTCACGTCGCGCGCCCGCGTCTACCGTAAGCTCGATGACGTGCCAGTGTGGGCAGCCACCTGCTTCTTCATCCGGCGCGATCACCGGGGGCAGGGCATCGGCACGGCGCTGCTCAATGCGGCGGTGGACTACGCCTTCGCCCACGGCGCGCCATTGGTCGAGGCCTACCCGCTGATTCCCGTCGAAGGCCAGCCGGTGAGCGAATACAGCGCCTTCACCGGCACGCTGCCGCTGTTCCTCAAGGCCGGCTTCGTCGAAGCCGCCCGGCCCACCCCCAACCGCGCCATCGTGCGCAAAGGGCCATGACCCGCGCCTTGCGCCTGTGGAAACCCTACGGCGTGCTGACCAAATTCACCGACGCCCAAGGCCGCCCAACGCTGGCGGACTATGTGGACGTGGACGGCGTCTATGCGGCCGGGCGGCTCGACCTCGACAGCGAGGGGTTGCTCATCCTCACCGGTGACGCCCGCCTCAAAACCCGTCTGACCGAGCCGCGCTACCACCACCCGCGCACCTACTGGGCGCAGGTCGAGCGCATCCCCGATGAGGCGGCGCTCGACAAGCTGCGGCGCGGCATCCACCTGAAAGACGGTCCCACCCGCCCGGCCCTCGCCCGCTTGCTCGCTGGTGAGCCGCAGGTGAACGGCGAACCGCTGCCAGCCCGCCCCGTCTCCATCCGCGAGCGCCGCGCTATCCCCACCGCCTGGCTGGAACTGACGCTGACCGAAGGCCGCAACCGCCAGGTGCGGCGCATGACCGCGGCCATTGGCTACCCAACCCTGCGCCTCGTGCGCTGTGCCATCGGCGGCATCACGCTCGATGGCCTGTCGCCCGGCGAGTGGGACTGGCTGACGCCGCCGCAAATCCGCGCATTGCTGGCCAATCATTAACACCAGAGGCACCGGGAAAGCAGAGGGTCTTCCTCTGTGTTCTCAGTGCCTCTGTGGTGATTCTCTTTCACTTCCCCAGCCCGAACGAACCGGGGGAACTGTGACTGCGGCCGATCAGCCCGAAGGCGTCGGGAAGGGCGTCGGCACCAGTTCGCCCAGCACCGGGTTGGTGATTACATTACCGTTGGCATCGAGGCCGAGGTTCGGCGCAGGGATGCCACTGATGGCGGTGATATCCGTCAGCAGGATCGCCAGTTCGCCATCGGGCGTGATGTTATCCACATCGCTCAGCAGCACCAGATACTGGCCCGTTTCCGGGATCAGGATCGGGTAGATGGCGACGTAGCGCTCGTCTTCGGGCAAGCGGCCCACCGCAATGAAGTCCGCCGGGCGCTGGAAGTTGCTCACCGCCGCCTGCGGGTTCATCTGGCCGTTCACGCGCACCAGTTCGATGCGGAAGCGCAGGCCTTGCGTCGCGTCGAAGCAGAAGCCCTTGACCCGTTCGTTACGGTCCAGCCGGGTGATGGCGACGCGCCCCGGAATCAGGCGCGGCACGATCTCGCTTTGGTCGTTGAACGTGAACAGGCACTGCTCCTCGGTTGGAATCTGGTCAATCGGGATGATCTGGATCAACCGTTCGCGCAGGCTGTCGAGCAGCGCGGCGGCGGCATTGGCAGCTTCCAGCGCCACCGAGGCCGTACCGACGCCCACCGAGCCGGGCTGCGGCTGAACCACCCCGCACGCCTCGTAGAGGATATCAATGGACTGGCGGATGTAGGCCATCGCCTGGTTGAAATCGCGCGCCAGCGGGTCGAGCGTGCCGTAGAAGGCGGCCAGCAGCGACTGCGGGATGTTGTAATCGCTCGGCCGGGCCGGGAAGTTGCCGCAGGTCACCGTGCCGCCAAGCGCCACATCCGTCCAGATAGCGCGTACCTGGTCAAGCGATTGCTGCGCGATATTCACACGCTCCAGCATCAGCTTGAGCGTGTCTACGTAGCTGTCGAACGTATTGTCAGAGAACGGCACCGCATCGGCGATGATGCCATCCACCGGCACCACGTCGAGCGGGTTGACCAGCGGGTCGGGCGTGTTCAGCTCGATGCCTTCAAGCCACTTCATCCAGCCGAGCGTACCTTCGAAGTTGACCTGCACCCAGCCGTGATCGCGGGTGATGCCGAGCAGCGGCATGACGCTGTAGCGCGGCGGGTTGGCCAGAATCGGGTAGCCGGTGCTGGGACCAGCGCGCAGCCGCTGATTGCTGTCGGCGAGGCGCACGCTGTATGGCCCGGCCACGCTGGTCAATCCGGCGCGCGGCTGCTCGAAGCCACCATAGGGGATGGTGCGCGGGTCGGCCACTGGCAGCGCCGCGACATCGCCCGACAGAATCGTGAAGGTCGGCATGCCGATCCAGCCCTGCTGGCCGCCAATCGTGGCGCGTACCCACTCGCCATCGGGGCTGCGCGCTTCAATATTGTCAATCCGCAGGCCCGCGTTGAGGATGCCCACGACTTCCGCGCCAATCGCTGGCACGAGGCGGAAATTGGTGCCATCGGTGACGATCACCGCGCTCACGCCAGTTGGCGGAATCGGGATGGCCTGCCCGGCATTAGCGACCGGCGGCAGCGGCGTGCGCGTGGCCGGCGGCGGAATGAACGTCGGCGTGAAGGTCGGTGTGATGGTGGGGAACGGCGTCAGCGAGGGCAGCAGCGTCGGCATCGGCGTCAGCGTGGCCGTCGCGGTCGGCGTTGATGTCGGGCCAGAGATGTTGAACGTCACCTGGCTGAAGTTGTTGGCGGTCGAATCTTCGGTTTCAGATGTGCTGATGAA
>JAEURB010000259.1 GCA_016788435.1 Anaerolineae bacterium
ACACCGCGTGGACTCCCACCTTCTGGTCGGCTTCTATCCGCACGCGGCACGCACGACCGCCTTTCCGATGCTTGAAGTCCAGTTCGATTCCATGATTGGCCGGCGCTTCGAACAGGAATTTGAGACCATCTGGAAGCACGCCCTCATCGTTGACCTCGTTCCGTATAAGCCCCTGCGCCCTGCCGGCGACGAAGCTCTTGAAGCGGAAGCCTTGTCTCCCCGCGAGCTGGAGATCCTCATGCTCATCGAAGATGGCTTGTCCAATCACGATATTGCCGAGCGGCTGGTGGTGTCGCTGGCTACCGTGAAGAAGCACATCAACAATCTGTACAGCAAGCTTGGCGTCAGCAGCCGAACGCAGGCGATCCTGCGCGCCCATCAGTTGCATCTCCTCTAGTCCTCCTTCACCCTGTACACCCCCCGGAACTTCACCTAAAGGCGGGCGCGCTTCGCCAGCGTGTTCACTATGCTGTGAAGCTGGCAGGAGGATCGCGCCGTTGGTCAGGCTGTTCAGGGGGTGGAGTGATGAACCGGAAAAAGCAGCGTATGTCCCCGCAATCCATGATCGCGTGGGGCTTCCTGATTCTGATGGGGGCTGTCGTGGGATTGAGCTTTATTCAGGAGGCGCGGGATACAGCTCAGGCGAGACAGCAAGCGGAGGTGGCTGAAACCGCAGCCGCTTCGACGACTATCGTCGAAATCGCGTCGTCCAATACCAAACAGAACTGGATGGATGCTGTGGCGGCCCAGTTCAACGCCGAAAACCACACGCTTCCATCCGGTGATCGCATCGAAGTCCGCGTGTCGCACGTCTTGTCTGGCGGCTCGCAGCAGGCCATTCTGTCAGGTTCGCTTCAGCCAACCGTATGGAGTCCCGGTGAGTACAGTTGGGTCGAAAGCGCCAATCAGACCTGGCGGGATCGGACTGGCCGCCCGCTGGTGCCGGATGCCTGTCCGCAGACGGTCAACGCCCCCAGTGGAATCGCGATGTGGCGGCCGATGGCCGAGGCGCTTGGCTGGCCTGATACGCCGGTTGGCTGGGCCGATCTGTTGGCGCTGGCGGACTCCGAGACCGGCTGGGCCGAACTGGGCCACCCCGAATGGGGTGAATTCAAGTTTGGCCATGTGCATCCCGACTACTCGAACGTTGGCCTGCTTATGATGACGTCGCTCGCCTACTATGCAGCGGGCAAGACGGATGGATTGACGCCGGACGATGTTTACAGCGGCGCGGTGGAAGACGCTTTTCGCCAGTTGGAATTGAACACCTGGCACTACGGCCTGCAAAGCCGCGATTTACTCAGCCTCATGACGCAGCGCGGGCCCGCCTATCTGCACGCGGTGACAACCAGCGAGGCGGAAACACTGCGTACCAACGCCGAGCAGACCGGTCAACTGCGCTTTCCGCTGGCCTTCATTTTTCCCGCCGATGGCACTTTCTGGAGTCAGCATCCGTATTGCATTCTCAACGGCGAGTGGGTATCCGCTGACCAGCGCGAGGCGGCCGGTATCTTCCGGGACTATCTGCTCGCCCCCGAACAGCAGGCGATGGCTGTTGATTCCTACCTCCGCCCGGTAGATGAACAGGCCGAGCTTCATGCTCCGATTGCCCTGGAGCAGGGTACGGACCCGCGTGTGACGATGGACAGCGTGCCGCAGTTGGAGAGCCCGTCGGCGGATGCCGCCAATGCGGTGCGTGATGTGTTCCACGAAACCAAGCGGCCCGCCACCATCGTCCTGGTCATTGACACCTCGGGAAGTATGGGCGGTGACAAAATGACCAACGCGGCCGAAAGCGCCCGCAACTTCATCAGCCGCATGAGCGACCGTGACGAGGTTTACGTGCTGGGCTTCGGCACGACGCCCTATTGGGTGGGTGAAGGCGGGCCAGTCGCTGCGGTCGGCGAGACGATGGCTGAATCGGTCGGCGGGGTGTTCGCCGATGGGAACACGGCCCTCCATGACGCTATATGCATGGCGGCGGACCGGGTGGAGGAGTTGAGGACGCAGTCAGAAGCGGATACCCCGCATCTTTTCGGCATCGTGCTGCTCTCGGATGGGGCCGACCGGGGCAGCGTGCGCAGCGAAAATTTCATGTTCACAACCTGCCTGCCGGACGGCGAAAGTGTCGAAGGTGTGCGCGTTTACACTATTGCCTACGGTGCGGATGCCAACCTCGACCTGATGACCCGTATCGCTAACCGAACGAATGGCCGCGCGTTCGAAGGGAACCCTGAGAACATCGAACGCATTTACACGGCGATTTCCGCCGAGCAATAGCAACTACAGATACAGAGGGCGCAGAACGCATTCACCCTGCGCCCTCCTCGTCCCGGCCTGCGCCAGAAGCTTGAGGAACCGGAGGTTCGAGCATCCTGTTCTCAGCAATCCTCTCGCACCACCCATCCAACGCCCGTCACCCCCCCGCCTGCCGCTTCTGCGTTGCAGCACTCCGGTCCAATGTGTTCACCTGCGAACCGCCTGCCTGATCTATGCTGGATCGATACTGGACTGCTCGGAGATGCGCCTGTTGTCCGCTATTCTGTCCGGATGTCCGGTACGTTTTCCCCTCAGTCCGTGTCCGCTATTTCGAATCTGTCCCGTTGTCCGGAGTTGTAACAGGCTCACTAAGTGTACCGCATCCTCCCCCTCTCCGAGGCGGAGAGGGGGTTGGGGGGTGAGGTTTCGTTTGAGAGGGGGTTGGGGGTGAAGTTTCTTTCCAGCGCCTACCTCAGCTTGAGGGGTGAGAAATGCTATCCGAAGCTCAGGTTGAGGAGCTTGGCTACGACCCCTCGTCCCCCGCCATCCGCTTCAGCTCATACAGCTTGGTCAGCGCCTCGATAGGGCTCATGTTGTCCACTTCCAGCGTGCGCAGGGCGGTGAGGGCGGGGTTGGGCGGCGGCGCATCGGCCCCGAATAGTCCAATCTGGCCGGGCTGCGGGCTGCGGCCGCGTGTGGCCGGGCGAGCGCTTCGGCCTGGTTGCAGCTCGAAGTCCGACCCCTGTTCCTCCAACTGCCGCAAAAGTTCGCGGGCGCGCTCCACCACCGGGCGCGGCAGGCCGGCCAACTGCGCCACATGCACGCCGTAACTGCGGTCTGCGCCGCCGGGTATGACCTTGTGCAGAAACACCACCTCGTCGCCGCTCTCCGTCACCGCCACGTTGAAATTGCGGGCGCGCGGCAGGATATTCGGCAGCTCGGTCAGTTCATGATAATGCGTGGCGAACAACGTGCGGCAGTTCAGGCGCGGGTTGTTGTGGATGTATTCGATCACCGCGCGGGCGATGGCCAGCCCGTCGTAGGTGGACGTGCCGCGCCCGACTTCATCGAGGATCAGCAGGCTGCGCTTGCTGCTGCCCGAGAGCAGACGCGCCGTTTCGACCATCTCAACCATGAATGTGCTGAAGCCAGCCGAAATCTCGTCCTGCGCGCCGATTCGGGCGAAAATGCGGTCCACCAGCCCAATCGTCGCTTCATCGGCCGGCACGTAGCTGCCGATTTGCGCCATCAGCGTGATCAGCGCCACCTGCCGGATATAGGTGGATTTGCCAGACATGTTCGGGCCGGTGATGATGTGGATGCGCGACATGCTGTCGAAGTGTGTGTCGTTCGGGATGTAGCGCCCATCATCGGGCAGCGACTGCTCGACGACCGGGTGGCGGCCGTCGCGGATGATCAGCAGGTCGTCGCTGGTGAGGACGGGGCGGACATAGCCTTCTCGGGCGGCCACATCGGCCAGCGCCGCCAGCGCGTCGAGGAAGGCCAGCGCCCGCGCCGTTTCGAGTAGCCCCTTGTGATGAGCTGCAATCTCGGCGCACAGGCCTTCGAACAACTGACGCTCGATTTCCAGAATCTGTTCTTCGGCGTTGAGGACGAGCGCCTCGTACTCCTTCAGTTCCGGCGTGATGTAGCGCTCGGCGTTGACCAGTGTCTGCTTGCGCTGATAGTCAGACGGCACGCGGTCGGTATTGGCGTGGCTTACCTCGATGTAGTAGCCAAAGACTCTGTTGAAGCCAACCTTGAGCGATGAAATGCCGGTGCGCTGGCGTTCGGCCAGTTCGAGATTGGCGATCCAGTCGCGGGCGTCCGACGTGGCATGCAGCACGCCGTCGAGTTCTTCGGAGTAGCCGGGCAGGATCGCGCCGATGCGGTTGAGGACGGCCGGCGCCTCCGGGTTGATGGCGCGGCCGACAAGTTCGGTCACGGCCTCGTGGGCGTTCAGACGCTCGGCCAGCGGGGCCAGCGGCGGCATTTCGGCGATATGCTCGCGCAGGCCGGGCACGGCTTCCAGCGTTTCGCGCAGGGCCAGCAAATCGCGCGGACCAGATTTCCCCATCAGCAGGCGGTTGGTCAGCCGTTCGAGGTCGCTGATGGCACGCAGTGCTGCGCGCACGCGCCCCCGGCCGATTTCGTCGCCCACCAGCACGCCAACCGCATCGAGTCGCGCGTTTAGCCGGTCGCGGTCGAGCAGCGGTTGCTGAATCCAGGTCCGCAGCAGCCGCGCGCCCATCACTGTCACCGTGCGGTCGAGCACACCGAGCAGGCTGCCCTGCTTCTGTCGGTGGCGCAGCGACTCGGTCAGTTCGAGGTTGCGCCGCGTGAACGGGTCGAGCACCATGAAATCGGCGGTCGAGTACGGGCGCAGAGTCGTGATGTGCCCGAGTTCGCCGCCATGCGTGGATTGCAGATACTGCAGCACCGCCCCGGCAGCGGCGATAGCGGCTGGCATCTCCTGAATGCCGAATCCCGCCAGCGTGCGCACGTTGAAATGATGAAGCAGTGCGTTTTCGGCGTGGCCGCGCTCGAACCGCCAGTCCTGCACCGCGGTCAGGTGAACGCCGGGCGGCAGCGACGCGCCGCGCTCGGCCCACGACTGCGGCAGCAGCACTTCGCGCGGGGCAAGGCGCGCCAGTTCTTCGACGACGTGCAGCGCCGCCGACTCGCCCTCCAGCTGCGTAGCTGAAAACTCACCGGTGCTCAGGTCGGCATAGGCGATACCCGCCCCCTCCCATACCCCGCTCGCCGCCT
Organism: Anaerolineae bacterium; assembly: GCA_016788435.1. Lineage (GTDB taxonomy): Bacteria > Chloroflexota > Anaerolineae > Aggregatilineales > Phototrophicaceae > Flexifilum. The sequence goes on from JAEURB010000259.1 coordinate 5,029, forward strand.
CACCAACCGGCAGGATCGCCAGCAGGTAGCTGGCCTTGTTTTCCGGCAGGAGCGACGGCTCGACCACCGTACCGGGCGTGATGACCCGCGTGACGGCGCGCTCGACCAGCCCCTTGCCGTTCGGCTCGGTGATCTGGTCGCACACGGCGACGTGATAGCCTTTCTCGATCAGCCGGGCGATATAGCCGTCCACGGCGTGATAGGGCAGGCCGGCCATCGGCACGCGCTCGTTCTTGTTGACCGGGCGGCTGGTCAGCACCAGGTCAAGCTCACGCGCCGCAAGCTCGGCGTCGCCGTCGAACGTCTCGTAGAAGTCGCCCAGCCGGAACAGCAGGATGGCGTCCGGGTACTGGCGCTTGGCATCCAGATATTGCTGACGAAGCGGTGTAACTGAAGATGTCATATTGCGCGGCTCGGCCTGAGAAGGCACAATTCAAGGCATCATGTTCGCTGCAATATTGTAGCCGCCCCTAAGCGGGACGGCCAAGGAAAGTGCCTGCTGCTCATGGCCGAAGAATATGTCATCGGGGTAGATCTCGGCGGCACGCGCATGCGCGCCGCGCTGATGGACGACGACCTCGCCATCCGGGCGCGTGAAGAAACGTTGACCCACGCGGAAAATGGTTTTGAGGCCAACCTTGACCGTATGAAGAATCTGATCCTCTCCGTCTGGCCTGCCGGGCAAACGGTCGAGGGGATCGGCGTCTCCATTCCCGGCCCCACCAACCCGTTCACCGGCGTGGTGGAGTTAGGGACGAACCTCAAAGGCTGGGCCCACATCCCGCTGGCCGAATTGCTGTCGCAGGAGTTCGGTGTGCCAGTTTACTTGGGCAACGACGCTAACGTGGCGGCGCTCGCCGAGGCGACGCGCGGCGCGGCGGCTGGCTACAAGCACGTCATCTTCATCACGCTCAGCACGGGCGTCGGCACCGGCATCATCGTGGACGGGCGGCTGCTGCTCGGCCGCGAAGGGCTGGCCGGTGAAGCCGGGCATATCGTGATTAATGTGGACGGTGACCGCGTTTCGACTTTCGAGAAGGAGGCCTCGGGCACGGCACTCGGACGAAAAGCCCGTGAGCGCGTGGAGGCAGGGGCGCGGTCGCTCATTTTGTCGCTGGCCGGTGGTGACGCCGCTTCGATCACGGGCAAGACGGTGAGCGAGGCGGCCGCGCGAGGCGACGCGCTGGCGCTCGAACTCATCCACAACCTCGGCTTCATGGCCGGTCTGGGGGTCGTCAGCCTGCTGCATGTCTTCAACCCGGAGATCATCGTCTTCGGCGGGCCGGTCAGTGGCCTGGGCGAGCGCCTGTTCGGGCCGATGCGGGCCGCCATCGAACAGAACTGCATCACGCCCGGTTACTGGAACGAACTGGTCATCGCGTTGGCCGGGCTGGGCGAGAACGTCAGCCTCGTGGGCGCGGGCGTGCTGGTGCTCACGCACGGCGGCGTCGAATCCATCGCCCGCGTCAAGGCGCGCCTCAAGGCCGCCGCCGAGGATTGAGTGCGAGAGACGGATCTCGGAGAAAGCAGATCCTCTGTGTCCTCTGTGCCTCAGTGGTCAAACTCTCGCCCCCGTTCTGTGATTGTTCTAACAGGCCCTGTGCTACACTGCGGCCATGCTTGCACTGCTTGACTTCCGCGTTCGCCAGCGCGATTTCCTGCTGGAAATCACCAAGGCCATCACCGCGCAGCTTGACCTGAGCGAGGTGCTGCGCCGGGTGCTGTATGCCTCGCTGGCCATGCTCGGCGGGCAGATCGGGCTGGTGGCGCTCCCCGATTCATCCGGCCAGTACCGCGTGCGCGCGGTCGAGGGTATTCCACCCGAGCGCATGGGTGAGCTTACCGACCGGCTGGTCGAGATGACCGAATTGGTGACGGCCGGGGCGGATTTCGAGACCGTTGATTCCCACCTGCGTACCTTCATCGCGGGGGTGGACGCCCGCATGGTGCAGGCCTTCGCGCTGCCCATGATGATGGGCGATGAGCCGCGCGGCCTGCTGATCGTCGGGCGCTCGTTCCGGGGCGGCGCGACGCCCGATGATGTGCAGGTGCTGCAGAGCTTTGCCGACCAGGCCGCCATCGCCGTCAACAACGCCCAACTTTACGAACGGATTGACCAGGAGCGCCGCCGCTTCGCCGCCATCGTGCAGCACAGCGCCGACGGCGTGATGGTGCTGGACGCGCAATTGCAGATTCGCGGCTTCAACCGTGCGCTAGAGCGTATGACCGGCTGGCGGGCGCAGGATGCGCTCGGCCTGCCCGAAGGCGAAGTCATCAACTGGAAGCGCGTCGAGCGTGGAGACCTGACCAAGGCGATAGATGATGGCTGGCCAGCCGCCATCACCGAACCGGGCGACAAAACGCTTTACGTCGAAGGCGACCTCGTGCGGCGCGACGGCCTCACCCTCAGCGTCGGCATCCGTTACGCCCCGCTGATGGACGCCGAGGGCAACCTGTCGTCCATCATCGCCAACCTGCGTGACATCACGAATTTCCGCCAGGCCCAGGAGATGCAGAATACCTTCATCTCGGCCGTTTCGCACGAACTGAAGACGCCGGTCGCGTTGATCAAGGGCCACGCCGCGACTCTGCGCCGTGATGATGTGGAGTGGACGCCCAACATCGTGCGCGAATATTCCGGCGTCATCGAGGAAGAAAGTGACCGCCTGACCGAGTTGATCGAAAGCCTGCTGACTGCCAGCAAGCTGCAGGCCGAAGGCGGGATGCGCCTGTATCGCAGCGAGGTTCGGCTCGATCATCTGGCCGAGCGTGCCGTCGAGCGTTTCAAGCAGCAGGCTCCGCGCCACAAGTTCAAGCTGATCTTCCCAAAACAGTACCCGCCCGTGTTCGCCGACGAGGGTAAGCTGCGCCAGGTGCTGGATAACCTGCTCAGCAACGCCATCAAATACTCGCCGGATGGGGGACTGATCGAGGTCGGCGGCCAGGCAGCCGGCGACGCCGCGTCTGTCTATGTGCGCGATCAGGGCGTCGGTTTGAGCGACCTCGACCAGGACCGGATCTTCGAGCGCTTCTACCGGGTGGACGGCGCCTTGAGCCGGCGCACGGCGGGCACCGGGCTTGGCCTGTACCTGGCGCGCGCCATTGTCGAGGCGCACAGCGGAACTATCAGCGTGGTCAGCGCGCCAGGTAAAGGCGCGACCTTTACCTTCACCCTACCACTAACCCCCCCACGCGCCGCAGAATAGGCGGCTTCAATCAACGAACGTGTTTCCCCACCGTGAAATGGAGCGATTATGCCCAAGCGGATCATGATCTCCTGCCCGAACTGCCATACCCAGTTCCCCGGCGAGATTGACCAAACCATTGATGCTGGAAGTGAGCCGGCTTTGAAGGCTCGGCTGCTTTCGGGCAACCTGAACGTGCAGCGCTGTCCGAATTGCGGGGCCGCCTTCCAGGTGGGCGCGCCGCTGCTCTATCACGACGGCAGCAAGGACCTGCTCATTTCGTATGCGCCGGTTGAACTGGGCATGAACAAGGATCAGCAGGAAAAGGCCATCGGCGACCTGATGCGCGAACTGACCGGCCGCCTGCCCAAAGAACAGATCAAGGGCTATTTCTTCCAGCCGCGTACCGCGCTGACCATGCAGGGATTGGTGGAAACCATCCTGCAGGGTGACGGCGTGACGCAGGAGATGATGGCCGAACAGCGCGCCCGCGTCGAACTGATCGAGCAGTTCCTGTCCACCCCGCCCGAACTGCGGGAGAGTGTCATCGAGCAAAACGACGCGAAGATTGACATCGAGTTCATGCAAACTCTGTCGCTGATGGGCCAGCGGCTCGCCGCCGAGGGTCACGCCGATATCGCCGAGCAGTTGGCGATGCTGCAACTCATCCTTCTCGAGCATTCGACGTTTGGCCGCCAACTCGCCCAGCAGGCCGAGGCTCAGGAAGCTACCGTGCGCGAAGTGGCGGCCGACATCCAGAAGTTGGGCGCGGCGGCCGGCCGCGAGGACTTCCTCGAACTGGTGCAGGGTTACATGGGCAGCGAGGAACGCTTGCAGGCGCTGGTTGGGCTGGCGCGCCCGGCCTTCGATTACCAGTTCTTCCAGGCCCTGACGATGCAGATCGGGCAAGCGCCGGAGGCCGAACGAGCCGGGCTGGAAGATCTGCGCGATACCCTGCTCGAACTGACGCAGAAGGTGGATCAGCAGACGCAGGTGGCGATGGAAGAAGCTGTACAGTTGCTTCAGGTGCTGATTGATGCGCCAGACCCCGCGCCGCTGATTGCCGAGAATCTGCCGTTCTTCGACGAAGCCTTCCTGAGTGTGCTGCAGGCCAATCTGGAAGCGGCGCAGCAGCGCGGCAATATCGAGGTTTCGGCCAAACTGCGCACGATCTACGAGCAGGTGATGAGCGCGCTGCGCGACAACATGAGCCCGGAACTGAAGGCGATTAACGGGCTGATGGCGGCCGAGAACGAGGACGCAGCCCGTGAGCTGGCGGCCGAGGCGGCCCAACAGTACGGTCGTGATCTGCTGCCGATGATTGACGCCGTGCAGGAGATGATGGCCGTGCGCGGCGAGCCACAGGTGGCCGAGCGCTTGGGTATGCTGCGCGGGATGGTCGAAGCGGCCCTGCCGCCCGCCTGAACCCCGCTCCCCAAACGGCCTCTCCAATCTATGGAGGGGGAAAATACAGCGCCGGGCGGTTCATCCCCTCTCTGAATCGGAGAGGGGAACGAGGGGTGAGGTTCCACGCATACCCAACGAATACCCAACGGCGGTAGAAAATCATATGCGCTTCCAGTAATATGCGCGCATTGATGGCCCACAGCTTTGGCTGGCTTGGCCCTGAGTTCAGAGAAGAGGTTCAGACCGATGCAAAACATCCTCAAGACGCTGCGGCGTGCGCTGCCCATACTGGCGGTTGCCCTGATGCTGGCGCTGATCGTTGCGCCCGCTGCCGCCCAGGACGCCGCACCGACGTTCACGCCTTCCGATCCGCTCATGCGCGCGTTCTCGGCCGTGCGTCAGGCGCTTGGCACCCGTTTCAATACCGACCTCACCTATGTCTCCAACTACACCTGGGAACAGGCCGAGTTCATCGGCGGCATTGACTCCTGCGCCGAGAATGTCGAAGACCCGCGCGAGCTTTACTACGGCTGGCGCTTCGTCATCACCGACCTGCTCGGCAACCAGTACGAAGGCCGTTCCAGCTTCGACTCGACTATCACGACCGCCTGCGACGAAGTGACGACGGGCGCGGCGGCTCCCCTTAGCGGCAACCTTCCGGCCCCGGTGGCTGGCGGCGCGGCCGGTGGCGCATTCGAACTCGGCGGCCACGTCCTTGACCTCAACGCGGGCACGGTCAATCTGATGAACCGGGCCGGCATGAAGTGGGTCAAGCACCAGGTGCGCTACTCGCCCGGCCAGGACCCCGCTGGCACGAAGGCGCTGATTGATGCCGCTCATGCTCAGGGCTTCAAGGTTCTGCTCGGCGTGGTTGGCGACCCGGCTCTTGTGACCGATGTCGCCGGCTTTGCGCCCCAGTTCGCCAGCTTCGTCGGCGGCCTGGCTGCGCTCGGCGCAGATGCCATCGAAGTTTGGAACGAGCCGAACATTGATCGCGAGTGGCCGGCCGGCTCGATCAACGGTGCGAACTACACGCAGCTTCTGGCCCCGGCCTACAACGCCATCAAGTCGGCCAACCCCAATACCATCGTCATCAGCGGCGCTCCGGCCCCCACCGGCTTCTTCGGCGCGGCGGGTTGCGCTGCGGGCGGCTGCAATGACGACGTATTCATGCAGCAGATGGCGGCGGCCGGCGCGGCGCAGTATCTCGACTGCGTGGGCCTGCACTACAACGAAGGCATCGTGCCGCCCAGCCAGACGTCGGGCGACCCGCGTGGCAACTATCCGACCTACTTCTTCTCCTCGATGACCAATCGTGGCTACAGTCAGTTCGGCGGTAAGCCGGTGTGCTTCACCGAGCTTGGCTACCTGTCGCCTCAGGGCTTCGATACGCCGCTGCCCGGCTCGTTCTCGTGGGCCGCGAATACGACCGTCGCTCAGCAGGCTGCCTGGCTGGCCGAAGCCGCCACGATGGCTGCCCAGGGTGGCCAGGTCCGCCTGATGATCGTTTGGAATGTGGACTTCCCGTTCTGGGGCAGTGACCCGGCCGGTGGCTTCGCCATGTTCCGCCCGGATCAGTCGTGCCCGGCCTGCGATACGCTCGGCACGGTCATGCGCGGCTAGTCCGCCCGCAGCAAACTGCTCTACTCGCCAGCCCGGTTGAATAACCCGGGCTGGTTGTTATTGAGTGTCGCCTTGCGTCACTCCGGTCTACTTGGTGTTCACCTGCCAGCCGCCCGCCTGCTTTATGCTGAATCGGTATTGGTCTGCTGTGCGATGTGCCCGTTGTCCGCTATTCTGTCCACTTGTCCTCTACATTCTTCCCTCAAGTGTCTGTCTCTTATTTTGATTCTGTCCACTTGTCCACTCTTTCATAGGCTTGCTAATAGTTCCGCATCCTCCCCTCTCCAGAATGGAGAGGGGCTGGGGGTGAGGTTTGTTTGGAGAGGGCCGCGGTGAGGTCCTGATATTGGCTGGCTTTCAAAGACATAGGTTGGAGGCGCACGTATGAAGCAGGCATGGTGGGTGGCATTACTGGCGCTGTTCCTGCTGCCGGGGCTGGTGCTGGCGCAGGCAGACGAGCGGGCCGAGGAACCGGTCTTCGGTGTCATCGAGGCCTACTACCGCCCCGCTGAAGCCGCCGAGTTGGGGGCCGCCTGGGATCGCATCATCTTTCACTGGGACGCCTTTCAACCGGCCGGCCCGGATGACTGGGATACCAGTGCCGTGCCAGCCGAATACCTCAGCACCGCGCGAGAAGCCGGGCGGCAGGTAGTCGGCCTGATTAAGGCCACGCCGCCGTGGGCCAGCGATAGCGGTACGCCCGGCGGTGTGCCGCGTGGCCTGCATCTGCCGTACGACGACCCGGATAACGTATTCGGCGCATTCGTGACGCGGCTGGTTGAGGAATATGCCCCGCTCGGCGTCCACGACTGGATCATCTGGAACGAGCCAGACATCCGCCCTGGCGAGGGCATCCCTGAGTTCGAAGGCGAAGTCGAGGACTACGCGGCGCTGGTTCGTACTGCGTATCAGGCGGTCAAGGCGGCCGACCCCTCCGCGCACGTTCAACTGGCCGGCACAACCTACTGGCACGACGCCAACGCCTTCCGCGAACCCTACCTGCGCCGCCTGCTGCGCGCGTTGTTCAACGACCCGCAGGCGGCCGCCAACGACTACTACTTTGATGGCGTGACGCTGCACATCTACTTCACGACATGGACGGTGCAGCCGATCATTGACCAGTCCAACGACATCCTGTGGGACTACGGCCTGCAGAACAAGGAGGTCTGGCTGTCCGAGTTCAATGCCAGCCCGCGCCGTGACCCGGAGGCGGAAATTGACGCCATGTTCGAGGTGTCGCTGGAGCAGCAATCCGATTTCATTGTGCAGGCCGCCGCGCTGGCCCTGTCGCAGGGTGTAGACCGGATGGCCGTCTACCGCCTGTACGACAACGCCTTCACGCCCGGCGTTTCCGAGCCGTGGGGGCTGGTGCGCGGCGACGGCAGCTTGCGCCCCGCCTTCAGCGCCTATCAGCAGGTCATCAAGCGCTTCGGCGGCGCAACCCGCGTTGAGTATACGCCGGTCGAAGGCGGCGACCTGGTGACGTTCCGCTTCCCCGACCGCACGCTCTACGCCATGTGGAGCAGCGCGTTCGAGGGTGGGACGTTCATGATTAACGCGGGTGGGCTGGAAGGCCCGCTGACAGTTTTCGACGCTGAAGGCAGCGCGACCGAACTCGAACTCACCGAACAGAGTGGGGCGCCGTTCGCGGTCATCGAGGCGCTGCCCGCCGAACAGATTGACATGCCGTGGGTGGTGGTGGCCGGGCCGGTGCGCCTGCTGGAACTACCAGGGCCGCCGCGCACCGTCGTCTTCCGTAACGCGCAGGGCGTCGTTACGCAGGTGCGCTGAGATCAGAGCGACCCCGGCTGCAGCCTACTCCCATCTCCACAGCCAGAGGTTGCTGAATGAGCAGGTTGTTTCCAGCCCCTCGAAATTGACGACCGCCGCCCCAACCTGGCCCTCGGTGAGCGTTGTTTCGAGCTGGCCCGCGCTCATCCCGTCCACGTAGAAGTAGAGCGTTGGGCCGCTGGCGATGACGAGCAGTTGATGCGACGCAGCGGGGTCGAGGGCCGGTTTCTCGCCGTACAGGCCGGGCGCGAACTCGTCGCCATCGCGCTGTGACAAGCCGTATGCGCCCTGTCCATCCAGCCAGGCCAGCGCGTAATCTGTGTCGCTGTTGTAGCGCATCACCAGTCCGCAGCCGGTTTGGCCGGGCGTCAACTGATTGATGCGCACCGTTCCGCCGTAAGCGAAATCGCCAAACTGCGTGCCCTGGCCCAGCATCAGCCGGTTCACGCCGGGGCGCACGTAATTGATGCTGGCCTCGGGAACTGTGAGCGCCATCTGGCCATCGCCGTGCACGACATGGCGGCGTGCCAGCGATTGGGCCATCGCCATGCCGTCGCCAACGGTGATTTGCTGCGGAACCGGCATCTGCCCGTCCACCTGCAGCGGGCGGGTGATAACCAGGTTGGCGAAGGTTGCGCGCGTTTCGCTGGAAATCGAGGAGATCGTCCCGGCGACCAGCCCGACCTCTCCCGCTTCGGTCAGCGTGCCGTCGCTTGCCGAGCCGATGAACGATCCGTCGTAGAAGAAGTCGAAGGCGCTGCCCTTGGCGAACGCCCCCAGCCGGAAGCTCGCCTGGCCGGGCACAATGGCCGGGTGGCTCGTCCAGTCGCGCACGACGATTTGCTCACCATCTTCCATCCGCACGAAGCGCCAGCGCCCCTCGCTGTTGATCTGCACCGCATTGTAGGCGTCATCGCTGCGGCGCAGCGCCAAACCGGCCACCCACCCAGACGGGTTGCTGACGTTGACCACATCCACAAAAGCCGCCAGGTCGGTGCTGGTGGTGGACACGCCAAAGGCCGCTTCCGAGGCGCGCACCCCCCGCATGCTGAGCAGCAGGCCGTCCTCAGTGGACTGTACCTGCATGCTGCTCGCGGTGGCCGTCCAGCCATCAGTGCTGTCCAGCGGCAGCGTTTCCGCCACAATGGCATAGCCCTCGCTCACGGTCAGCGTATACTGGCCGGCCGTATCATCAAACCCGCTCACCTGAACGCTGTAGCGGCCGGTGTAGGGCAGCGTGACGCCTTGCAGCAGCGAGTCGCCGGCTTCGGGCCAGGCGAAGTCATCGTCGCTGAGGATCGGCGCGCCGTCGGCGTTGAGGAGCGTGAGCACCGGATCAAGCGTGCCGGCCGAGTTGACGAGCAGCGAAATTACCTGTCCCGCCCGCCCACTGAAAGACCGGGTTACCGCTTGGCCGGGCGTGATTTCGCCGCGCACAGGCGCGTTGAAGGTCAGATTATCCTGCGCGGCGGCCAGCGAGGCCGAGAGGATTAGAGACGCGCTCAGGAGCAGCAGCAGGCGCTTCATGAGGATACCGGCGTCCATTCCTGGAACTGTTGGTCCAGCCGGTCGAGCAAGTCGGTGAAGTCGCTGAAGCTCATCTCGCCACCCGCCAGCCAGCGATGCTCCTCGGCTTCGCGCAGACGGCGTTCCTCGCCCGCCTGCCGCAAGTTCTGCGGTGGGGCCGCGCCCGCTTTCTGGATCTCCTTCTTTCCGTGCAGGCGCGCGAACTGATCGGCGCGGCTGAACAGTTCATTGTCTTTCGGTGAGATGAAGGTGTAAACCGTGATCTGACGGTCACCGGCGGCCAGCGAACAGGCGTACATCCACCAGCCCTTGGGAACGCGGGTGCGCCGTGTGATCGTGAATTTCCAGCGCAGCGGCACTATCGTGCTGGTGATGGGCACTTCCTGCTCTACCGTCTCACCCTTCATCAGCCGAACGCCGCTGTTCGAAACGCGCAGCGAACGCGAGCTGTGCCAGCGCCCTTTGAGGAAGCGCTCGGCCAGGGCTGAGGCCAGATAGCCGCCGATTAGCCCGCCCAGCACACCGATAATGCTCAGACCATCGCCGCCCAGCAGCGCTGGTGTGAGCACGATGATGAACATAGCGACGCTGAAGAAGGCGCCAAAGACGACCACGCGCAGCTTCCAGTGTTCGGGGTCAAGCGGGTAGATGGCTTCGTTCGTGGCCACAGGTGAAACGAGAACCGCAGAGTTTTCCGGTGCGCTCATAGGGGTGCGTAACTCATGATCAGGTTCAGAGACGGGCTGTAAAGCACGAGACTGTTGAAATTCGCGAGGTCCACATCGGCCGGAATCTCGTAATTCTGATTGCCAACGGTACCCAGAAGCTGGCCGAGGTCAATGGTGGCGTCCAGTGGGCCGAGTGCCTCCAGCGTGGCTGGGGCGGCGGCCGCCGCCATCAGCACGCGCAGGTCTGGCGCGTTCGAGGTGCTGAAGTCCTCGAAGCGGGCCAGCAGCGAATCGTCTGCCTGTTGATAAACCGAGAGCTCGCCCTGCGCCCAGCGAATCGGGTCGAGCCGCTGGAACTGGCTGCGAACCACGCGCACCGGCCCCACCATCGAAGGCAGGCCGGCCATCTCTTCCGGCGCGTTGATGGGCGAGCGGAGTGCTGCCTGTATCAGGGCAACCGCCTGTTCGGGGCTGGTTTTGGCCACTTCCAGATAGGCGGTTTGCTGCTCAGGGAGAAACGTCTCGAAGCTGGCCTGCAGCGCGGGGGACATGCCGGGAATAGCGACCTCGGCCGCCGCCTCACCGCCCGGCTGAAGCAGCGGCTGCCACAGCGGAAAGGTGAAGATCAGCGCCACGGCGAATGCGCCCAGCGCGATGACAAAGATGCGGATTCGCATCGAACCGTTTGCCGCCTCGTATCGTCCACAATCGAGGCGTTAGGTTAGCACGCGGGGGGCGATTCAACCAGACCGGCGACCCTACGAGCGCCCGGCGGGCATCACATAGCCGCGCCCGGGCACTGTGACGATGTAGCCGGGACGGCGCGGGTTATCTTCCAGCTTCTGGCGCAGGCGCGAGATATTGACGCGCAGCACCGAGAAGTCGTTGCCCTGGCCGGTGCGCCAAACCGCCTTGAGCAGTTCCTCGTGCGGGACGACATGCCCGGCGTTGCGCATCAGGGTGATCAGGATGCTGTATTCGATGGGGGTAAGCTGCAGCTTGCGGTCGTGCAGAAAGGCGATGCGCCGCGCAATATCCAGCGATAACTGGCGCACTTCGAGGCGCGGCTCAGTGGCGGGCGACCACTCGACACGGCGCAGGAGAGCGCCGATGCGCGCCATCAGTTCTTCCGGCGGGGCGTGGCGCACGACGATATCATCGGCCCCGGCCTCCAGCGCGCGTACTTTGGCATCCTTGTCATCCGGGTCGGCATTGACGGCGATGATTGGCGTGGATGAACGTTCGCGCACCTGCCGCATCAGGTCAACGCTGTCCATATCCGGCAGAGTGGGGCTGAGCAGGACGAGATCAGGCGTGGACTCCTGCAATTCCTTCAGCGCGGCCAGCCCGGCGTCCACCGTCGCGGTCGTGAACCCGGCCGTTTCCAGCAGCAGGCTGATGGCCTCGGCGGTTTCTTCCTCATCATCCACGATGAGGATTTGGCGGCTCTGTTCGCGCTCGCGCAGGCTGAGCATAGAAGCAGGACTCGGATAACATTCCAGAAATGAAACGGATTGATAACGATTATAACACTCTTTTCATGCCAAACAACAAAAAGCCGCGAACCTCGCCGGCCGCGGCATGTGGGCAGTACTGGACTTGAACCGGTGACCTTCCGCTTGTAAGGCGGACGCTCTGACCAACTGAGCTAACTGCCCGTCACGCATACTCTACTTGATGGCCGGGCTGCTGGCAATCCCGATGGCGCGATCAGCGTGGCATGGCTGGCGGCGGGCCGTCGAAGAACAGGTTCCACCAGAGCAGCCAGGGTTCGGGGCCGGGGGGTGATGTGATAACCTCCTGCGGCGTGAAGCTGGGCGTGGCGGTGGCAACGATATCCGCGCTCGATGGCACCGGGATGACGAGCCGTTCGCCGGGCAGCACCATTTTGCCGTCAGTGCGTGCCCACAGCGAGACATAAGCGTCGCTGCGCACGTAATCGCGCCGCGCGATCAGGTCGGCCTGTTCCTGGCGCAGTCGCGCAATCTCCGTGCCGACTTGCTGGTAGGCCTGTTCGATGGGCCGCCCGGCGCTGATGCGGCCGCTGAAGTCAATCGCCAGAAACAGGCCGATGGTCAGAATGGCGGCAAACATCACCTGCACGCCGGAGAACTGGCCGGTGCGTTTCTTGATTTGAGCGGGGGGCTGCGGGCGTGATGGCTGATTCATGACGGACTGAAGTATAACGCGGTGCGCCAGGAATCGGGATAGAAAAAGCCCGGCTGCGGAGGCCGGGCCATCGTGGTGCCGAAGGTGGGAGTCGAACCCACACTCCCTTGCGAGAACTACGCCCTGAACGTAGCGCGTCTGCCAATTCCGCCACTTCGGCGCTGATGCCCGTAGTGTAGCAGAGCGCGTTTGCGTGTCAAGCGCGATTTGACGCCTGAGTTTACGCAGCGTTTCCCCTGCGACTGCCTCTCGGCAGGGTGCCCTCTGCTATAATGCCGACTGCCTTGCCCGTTCGACGGACATATCCGCCCCATGACCTTCCGCCGCGTACTGCTGCCCCTCTGTTTGCTGACGGTTCTGACCGCGTCCATCGTGTTCGCCCAGCCCAACCCAACCGGCGTAACGGCCGAGGCGGTAGGGATGGCCAACGTGCGCGCTGCGCCTGATATCGGGGCTGGCCTGGTGGGGCAAATTGTCGCCGGTACGCGCTATCCGGTGCTGGGCCGCAGCGAGTTCTTCCCCTGGTTGCTGCTTGGCCGCGTGGACAATGGTCAGCCGCTCGGCTGGGTGTTCATGGAGCTCATGTTGGTGCAGGGCAACGCCGCCGCCGTGCCTCTGTCCGACCTGGTCATCGGTGTGGAAGGCAGCCCGTCAACCGCAACGCCTTCAGCCCAAACCCCTTCGCCCGGCACTCCCGCGGTCACGACCAGTCCAGTACAGCCCCCTGCGACCGCTGCGCCCGTGCCAGCCGGCGCGGTGACCGGTACGGTGCTGGGCGAGATCAACGTGCGCTATGGCCCCGGTGTGGATTTTCCGCGTGTGGGGGTGGCCCGCGCCGGCGATACGCTCGACCTGATCCGCACCCACACCACACTGCCCTGGGTGGAGATTCGCTACCCGGATTCCCCTTCAGGGACCGGCTGGGTGGCCGTCGAATTGATCACGGTGAACGGCGACCTCAGTGTGCTTCCCACAACCAGCCAAACGAGCTTCGCCCTGCCGACGCTCACCCCAACTCCCTCGCCGGTCAATGCTGCTGCCGTGCTGGGAGAATCGGCCGTACCCATTTCGCCGGAGTTCGCTGCGCTCGGCAATCAACTCTTCGCGCTGATGCTGGCGGCCGGCTTCGACCCCGCCACCAGCCGTATCGGCACATTCTTCGTCATGAACCTGCAAACTGGCGAGGCGCTCAGCACAGGCACAGACATTGCCTTCAGCGGCATGAGCATGAACAAGATCGCCATCCTTGCCGATTATTACCGTATGCTCGCCAGCCCGGCCAACGACGTGCAGGCCAATACGGTCGCGCAGGCGATGGTATGCAGCGAGAATATCAGCACCAACCGGATGCTGGCCTCGATTGGCGGCGGCAACCCGTATCGCGGCGCCGAGAGCGTGAGCGCCTTTCTTGACGAACTCGGCCTCGGTGATTCGTTCATCTTCACGCCCTTCGCCAACGACCCGTTTATCACGCCAGAAGCTCCCATGACGCGGGTGACTGATGTTAATCAGCAGGCTGCGCAGCCCGACCCCTATAACCAGTTGACGGCCAACGAGACGGGCGGCCTGCTCAACGCCATCTACCAGTGCGCCGAAAATGACCGCGGCCCGCTGCTGGATACCTTTCCGGATCAGTTCACCCAAACTGAATGCCGCCAGATGCTGCACGTCATGAGCTACAACAAGATTGGTTCGCTGATCGAGGTCGGCATTCCAGCCGATGTGCGGATCGCGCACAAGCACGGCTGGATCAACGACACGCACGGCGACTCAGCGGTTGTCTTCTCGCCGGGCGGCGATTACATCTTCGTGGTGGCGCTGCATAATCCCGACTGGCTTAACTTCAGCGAGTCCGCGCCATTGATCGAGGAGATGTCGCGCACGATTTACAACTACTTCAACCCGGATGTGCCGCTGCTGGAAACACGCACGGTCGAGGGGCTGGGCGATGTCAACGCCTGCATCAACAGCCTGCTGACCAGCCCGGTCGTGCCGGATCTGATGTCGGCGACAGTTGGGGGGTAGGGAGGTTGTGAGTTACGAGTTGAAAGTTGAAAGCGCGGCGAGCAGGGAGAGGCCGTTTGCGTAGGGTGCGTTTGCGAACGCACCGCCTCACAACCCATAGAAACAAGGAGCGCGCCCATTAGCGGCGCGCTTCCTGTTTTGCCTTAGCACTCAGCACTTTCTCTGCTATCCCTTCACACCGCCCAGCGAGAGGCCGCTGACCATCCATTTCTGGAAGGCGAAGAACAGCGCCAGAATCGGGACAGAGATCAGAATGGCCATCGCCGCGAAGCGCTGCATGTCCGGTGGTGGCGTGTTGGTGCCGCCGGTCATCGTCGCCAAACCCATCGCCAGCGTGTAGTTCTGCGTTTGGCCGACCATGAAGATCCACGACAGGATGAATTCCGTCCAGCCGTTCATGAAGGCGAACAGGATGACGATGGCGAATGCGGGAAGCGCCAGTGGGATCATGACGACGAAGAAGGTTTGCAGGCGTCCCGCGCCGTCAATGCGCGCTGCCTCCTCGATTTCCTTCGGGATGGTGTCGAAGTAGCCTTTCAGGCTCCAGATGGCGAACGGGAAGCCGCCGGCCGCGAATGCCAGCGCCAGACCAAGCAAAGTGGTACGCAGCGTTTGCGGTCGAGTGCCAGCCGCTAACAGCCGCCATTCCCACGTTTGATAGGTGATCACGACCAGCAGGAAGCTCATCAACAGCAGCAGCATGTAGACGACCATGCGCTTCGGCTCAACGCTGTTCTTGAACAGCGCCGTGACGGCATACAGGATAACGCTGAGCAGCATGCCCAAACCGAAGGTGACCAGCCCATACGGGATCAACTGCACGAAGGCCTGATTACGTAAAGCCATCAGTTGGCCGGCCTGTTCGTCGTAGGCAGCTTGTGCTTCGGTCAGGCTCTGTTGGGCGGCATCGCGCGCCACAATCGCCTCCTGTGCGTTGGCGGCGGCGCTGGCGGCTCCACTCCGCGCAGAATCAGCGGTGGCCTGTGCTTCCGTGGCCAGCCCTTCGACGGCAGCCCGGATCTCATCGGGGCTGGCAGTTTCCAGCGACTGGCGCAGCGTATCCAGGAAGGCCACGTTGGCTGGCTCAAGATTCTGCAGTTCGCCAGCCACCGTATCCAGCGCCGAACGGATCGCGTTGGTGTCGCTCAGTTCGGCCAGCCGATCGCGCACCAGCAGCAGGTTGCTCAGGGTGGCGGCAACACGCGTCGAGCTCTGCTCACGGCGGTTGGCGGTTTGCAGGCGCGTGTTGGCGCTCCCGTCACGCTGGTTGAATTGCGTGCGGGCAGTAGCCAGGCTGGTTTCGTAGACGCCGATTGGGTTCAGGAACACATCCCGGTAGAGCGGTGTGCGCGTAAACATGATCAGCCAGGCGGCCACCGAAACGATCAGCAGAACCACCACCATAAAGATGGTCACGGCGCGCGGGCCCGGGTTGAAACGCCGTTCATAGTCATGTCTGGCGTAGCTGCGCACCAGCGAGAAGGCGATGTAGACCAGCGACGCGATCATTACGCCGGCGAAGACCGCCGGGAAGAATTCGGCGACCTGCGATGTGATCTGCACCTGCGAGAAGATGATGTACAGCGGGATGACCAGGCCGGTGGAGGGCAGCAGCAGCAGCATGATGAAGACCAGCATACCGCCCTCACGCCCACGGAAGCGAAAGCGCGAGAAGGAGTAGGCCGCCGACGAACCCAGCACGACGGTGAACAGTGATACGCCGAGGGCGATGAACAGGCTGTTCATCAGCATTTCGCCGAAGTAGATCGGCAGCACGTTCAGCAGAGGCTGCGTCAGGAGTTTGGTGAATGCGTCCAGCGAGGCGTTGGCAGGGATCAGATTGAGGTCGGTGGGCCGGGCGATTCCGCGCGGGTCTACCGCCATCGAAACGATCCACATCACCGGGAAGAGGACGATGATGGAGACGAAGATCAGGAATACCTGGAGGCCGGCCTGGCGCAGTATGCCACCTGCGCTCGGTCCGCGCCGCCGGGTGGTTGTTGTGGCGGCTTGCGGTTGCGCCTTCATCATGCCGGCGTAGGCGGTACCCTGGCCGGGCTGTACGGGTTCGATTGTGCTCATGATCAGACCTCGTCGAAGGCGGCGGTTGCCCGCGTAATCCGGTTGTTGATGAGTGTGATGACCAGCAGCACGAAGAAGACGACGATGGCAAAGGCCGCTGCCGCGCCGTACAGCCGGTTCACCTGAATCAGTTGATACGCCTGAGTGACCAGCAGGTTGGTTTGGCCCTGCGGGCCGCCCGCTGTGATGAAGAAAATGACGTTGAACTGATTGAACGTCCATACCGTGCCGAGCATGATGGCTGGCACCATAGCCGGGCGGATCATGGGTACGGTGATCTTCCAGAATTGCGTCCACTTGGTCGCGCCGTCCACATCGGCCGCCTCGTACAGATCGGGCGGGATGCTGGTGAGCGCACCGGTGGCAATCACCATCATGAACGGCCAGCCAAGCCATGTATTGGCGATCAGCACACAGTAGAAGGCCAGCACCGGCGCGCCAGCGCGTTCAAACAGCTGCATGGCCACATTGGACGAGAAGCCCTGGTTGCTGACGATGTCAATCAACGTGCCGATGGCCGAGGCCATCAGCGCCACGATTAGGCCGGTGGTCACAATCGCGCGTTCGGTCTTGATCGCCCCCGTCTGCTTGTCGCGCAAACCCAGGCGCCGTGTGCGCCGGATCAGATAGAGGACGATCAGGGTGTTGAAAATGACGATCAGGTAGGGGAGGATGGGCAGCAGGTTGATCGGCTTGTCCATCGAGCCCAGCCAGTTCGTGTTGGTCGCAAACGACGTGCCGAACCACGAATTAATCTGGCCGATCAGTAAGTTGATACCGCCGTCATTCTGCTGCCACAGATTCAACCAGATCAGGGCGGTGATGTATCCCGGAAGCGCCCACGGCAGCACGTAGATAACGCGATAGACGCGGCGGCCGATGACTTGTTTGGCGTTCAGCGCCATCGCCACGCCAACGCCGATGATAACGTGGAAGGTCACATTGACCAGCGTCCACATGATGTTGAAGCCGAGCAGGGGCAGAAAGGCATAATTGGGAACTTGCAGGCCCTGCACCAGCACGTCCTGATAGTTCTTCAGGCCCACCCAGTTCGGCGCAACTGTGCCGCTCAGGTTCTGCACCGAGAAGTCGGTGAACGAAATGTAGATCTGGTAGAGCTGCGGAATAAATGTAATGAACGCCATCAACGCCAGTGAGGGGAGGATGAACAGCCACGGGATTCCGCTGGTGCGGAAGCCAGACTTCATGCTCGCCCACATGCCGGGCGATTCGGGGCCGGGGGACTTCGCTATCGCCGCCATGAAACCACTCCGTCCTGGTAAAAAACGTCACGGGGCAAGGGGCTGAACCCTCGCCCCGTGCGTCTTATTCACGAGTCGTGCGTTACGCCGGACGCGTCTTACTGGGCGCGCAGGTTGTCAATACCGGTCTGTACCGTCGTCTGCAGTTCAGCAGTCACTTCGGCCGGGTCCGCGCCGCCTTCAACCTGCGAGCGGGCGTTGTCAATCGCGGCCCAGAACTGGCCGAGCTCGGCCACGTTCGGGAACGGCGTGCCCAGCGCGAGCTGTTCGGCGAAGACCTGGAGGTTCGGGTTTTCGAGCGTCACGGCTGGGTTGACGGGCAGCAGGCCGCCTTCCGTCGCCGCGAGCGTCTGGGCATCTACGCCCGTCACGCAGTTGGCGAAGGTCGCGAAGGCTTCTTCCTTGGCGGCGTTACCAGCATCCTTGGCGTTCAGCATGAAACCGTCGGCCTGCGCCCACATGCTGGGAACGTTGCCGTTGTCGAGCGCCGGCATAATCGACACGCCGAGGCTGTCACCCAGGTCGCTCTCGAACTGGGCCAGGTTCCAAATGCCGTCATAGACCATCGCCACCGTGCCGGTCTGGAAGCCGGGGTTGGGCGAAGCACCATCAAACACGACGCCGCTGGCCGGGTCCTGGGCCATATTGAACAGGTCCTGGTACCAGGTCAGGAAAGCGACCATCGCATCGCCGCCGGGCGTGCCAGCTTCGAAGTTGGCGTTGTACTCGGGCGTCAGCCAGCTGCCGCCGAGGGCGTGCAGGAAGCCCGCGCTATGGAAGGTACCGGGCTGGAAGGCGAGGCCGGTGATGCCGTCCTGAGCGAGTTCTTCGCTGATAGCCAGTACGTCGGCCCACGTCGCCGGCGCATCCGGCACGAGGTCACGGTTGTAGAAGAAGGCGAGGGTCTTGGCGCTGAACGGCACGCCGTACTGCTCGCCGCCCACCTGGAACGTGCCCCACGCCGCGTCGCTGGCGTTGGCGAGGGTTTCTTCGCTCAGAACAACCGGGGCGATCAGCCCGGCGTTCGAGAAGACACCCGCGTTGTCGTTGGCGGTGATGATGACATCGGGGCCTTCACCCGCGCCGGCCGCAGCCTGGAAGCTGTCGCGCAGCGTGTTGTCAGGCGTGTAAACCTGCTCGACCACCAGGCCGGGGTTGGCTTCCATGCAGTAGTCGAGGATGGCGAGCAGTGCGTCGCCTTCGGCCTGCTGCTTGGAATGCCACAGCACCAGCGTGGCGTCATCCTGTGCCTGCACCGACCCGAATGCTGCGACAAGCAGCACACCGAGCAGCGCGAATACGAGAATCCGCTTCATTCTTCTGTTCTCCTTGAACTGGAAAATGGGCTTACCCACTCAGATGGTGATAGGCCATCTGTTGTGCCTTGCAATCATAGCGTACAGCGGTGGAATCACAAGGTCGCTGACCATACATTTTGCACAATTGGTTCGTGCGAGGTTCGCCACTGGCCGCGCACGGTGACGACGTGCAGGGCGGTCGCCCAGTCCATCACACCTTCGTACAGGCGTTCCGTAATGGCGCGCTGGCTGTCGAGCTTGAGCGCAGCCTGACGCGCCTCCTCGATGGATGCGATCAGCGTCGCGCGTTCGGCAGCACCGAGTGAGCGCATCAGGTGCTCGTTCAGCGATTGCTGGCCGAAGTAGCCGAAGCGCTCAAGGTCACGCAGGGGGAAGGCTTCGCCCAGTTCAACCTGGAACTCGTTTCGTGCCACATAGAGCAGGCGGTCGCGCAGTTCGAATTGTGACTGGCGGAGGGTTTGCAGCCGTTGGAACAGGTCATCGCTGATTTCGTTGAGCAGCGCGACCGGCGGCGGAATCTCGACCAGATGCCGTTCAAGAAAACGCTCGAACGGCGCGGTCGAGCTCTCGGTCATGCAGCGTTCGTAGAGGGCCATCCCCTCCATACGAAGCGCATTGATCTCGACCATGGGCAGGGACTGATCGCGCTCGGTTTCGTCCATCAGCTTCATGGCGTACCGGCTGGCGCCGGCGGCGGACAAAGGCGCTGCAGGTATTCCCAGGTGTAGATACCGGTGTGGTGGCCGTCGTCCCAGGTTGGTTGGAGGCCATAATTGCCGACCAGTTCGAGGTTCTTGACGGTATAAACGCGCTTGGGCTTCAGTTCGAGGATGTTGGCCGGGTCATATTCCCGCCCCATCCGGCTGTGCCCGCCCCGGCATTCAGCGCAGGGGCAGGCCTCGCGCAGTTCAGACAGCGGATAGCGGCACGTGCGATCATCGGGCCACTTGATTTCCAGGTAGCCGTCCGTCTTGTTGAGCGTGATCGCGGCAGGGCGCAGTGTCGTCGTCATATCGATCACTCATAGGGTGGTTCCGGGCCGAACGCTGACTGACAATAGAAAAATGATGATCGTCCGTGTTGGTTATTCGGGTGCTGCCAAGCTTGGCGCGGTTCTGTAAACGTAACCGATCCTTCGTGTCACTATATCATGCGCTTGCCCACCGGTTCGCTTAAGCTTCCTGAACGATGAGGCTGCGCTGCATTGCGCTTGGAACTCACTCTGCTACAATCGCAAATTGAGTATGCACGCGGGCTTTGCCTGAAGGTTGAGGCGAGCCGCGCGGCCCGTTGGAGACTTCTATGCGAACGAGATTCGCTTTCGTGTTTTTCCTGTTGTTGATGGCGGCCCTGAGCGCTTGTCAAAACCCTGCGCCGATTGTGGTCGTCGTCACGGCAACGCCCGGCCCAGCGGCCACAGCGGAGGTGACCGAGCCTCTGCCCGCGCAGGCTGTGCCCACCGCGACCATTACGCTGGCTCCGACCGCGACGCCAGCGCGCGCGGCAGCACCGACCAATACCGCGTTGCCTCCGAATTTCCCCACGCCGGTGGTGGCCCAAATCGGCGTCGCCGAGCAATTGTTCGAGGGTGGCCGCATGTTCTGGCTGGAACCGACCGGCCAAATCTGGGTGTTGGTCGTTACGGGTGAGGGGCGTGGCTCGTGGACGATCTACCCCGATACGTTCGTGGATGGCGAACCAGAATCCGACCCGTCGCTGACTCCTCCCGCTGGCAACCTGCAGCCCGAGCGCGGCTTCGGCAAGCTGTGGCGCGAAGTACCGGCCGTGCGCGAGGCGCTGGGCTGGGGCGTGACGCCGGAGTTCGGTTACTCTAGTAACTATGAATATCACGCTGGTGGCTCGGTGGGGGCGGACGGGGTCTATACGCCCGGGCCTGGCTACCACATCCTCTACAGCCTGTACGGCGAGCGCTTCCGTATGAACGAAGCGGATGGAACGTGGCAGCTGGGCGGTTGACGTGGCCGAACTGCGCCGCTGGCACCTGACCCCGGCTGATCCATACTGCGCCATCATTGCGGCGGACGCCCGCTTCTGCGCGACGGACTATGCCGATGACCAGAGCTGGGAGCTGCAAATCGGGGTGGGCGATTCGCCCGCCCTGGCGCTTTCCACCCGCTACGGCGGGCGGCTCGGGCAAGCCAGCCTGGCCCCGCTCTGGACGGTGGGCGGTCAGCTGCGCTACGCGGCCCAGGACTTCCACACACCGCCAGCGATTATCCACTTTGCGCCCGGCTATCTGCGCGCTGATGGACAGCTCACCCCGGAACTCGGCCTGACGGCTGAGTTTTTCGTCTTTGAATCGCATGCTTGTGGTGGCCGGTTTACCCTCAGCAACAGTGGGAACGAGTCCGTTCATGTGCGCGCCGATCTGGTCGGCTTCGCGGCGGCGGAAGGGCGCGAACGTCGAGTGACGCTCGTGCCGGCCGGTGAGGGACACGCGCTGACTTTCGGAAAGACCGCCAACCTGCGCCCGGTCATCGTCGTCGAGGGCGGCGCGTCAGACGGGTTGAGCGCGTCACAGGTAGGCGTTTCACTCACCATTCCGGCGCGGGGCGAGGCTGTCGTGCGCTGGGCGCATGGCGGTGAGAAGTCCATCGCGTCGTCGCTGGCGCTGGCCGGGCGCTGGCTGGCGCGCGATTGGAACGCGGTGCTGGCCCGCACTGCGCGCGGCGTATCATCCGTACCCATCGTCGAAACCGGCGAGCCCGACCTCGATATTCTGCTGGCGGCCTCGTACCAGCAGTTGTTGCAGGCCTTCCTCAATCCGGAAGGCCCGCTGCCGAACCCATCCATTGTGGGAACTCGCCATCCTGGGCGCGGCTTCTCGACTCGTGCAGATGGGTCAGCGCACCCCCGCGCATGGGCGGGGCAGTCCGGCCCGCTGATCTACCCGGCGGCTCTGTCCGCTGCCATGGCGGATGCCCGTTTGGCACAGGCGCTGGTTCGTAACGAGCTGGCGGTGCAGCAGGAAGATGGTTCGATTGACTGGCGGCCGGGATTAGCCGGGCAGCAGCAGGGGTTGCTGGCCCTGCCGGTTTTGGCGCGGCTGGCGTGGGGCGTTTTCCAGTACACCGAGGATGACGCTTTTCTGGCGGAAGTCTTCCCCGGCCTGCTGCGCTTTCTGCGCCGCTGGCGGGGGGCTGACCTTGACCTCGATGGTGACGGCCTGCCGGAGTGGCAGTCCGAGGTGCAAGCCGGCTATCCGTTCTTTCCGGCCTTCGGGCGCGGCTTCCCCTGGGCGCAGAATGCCGATATTGGCACGGCCGAAACGCCGGATCTGCTGGCCTGCCTGCTGTCGGAAGCCGTCAGCCTGCGTGAGATGGCCTTCTACCTGCGCGATACCGAAGTCGAAGCCGAATGCGCGGGATACGCGGAAGGCTATGCAGCGGCGCTCGAATCGCTCTGGGATGGCGAACGCTACAGCTATCGCGACCGCGACACGCATCAGATGGGCGGCGGACGAGTGCTGTTCGCCGATGCTCCGGCCGACGCGCCGCTGTTTTTGGCCGAACAACTTGATCCGCCTGCACGCCTGCTCATCACGCTGCACGGCGGGGCCGAACAGACGCCGCGCTTCAGCTTGCTCGTCGAAGGGCTGGACGCGGACGGCCAGCCGCTTCGAGAGACGCTTGGGCCGGAAAAGATTGTGTGGACGCACAGCCGCGGTACGCTGACGACGCAGGCCGTTTTCGGTGTTGTGAACGCTCTGCATCCCGAAGGCCTGTCTCGCGTCTTCCGCATGAGTGGCGCGACGGTGGACTGGTCGCGCCGCGATATCAACGCCTTGCTGCCAATGTGGGCGGCAGTGCTGCCAGCGGAACGGGTGGATCAACTGATCGCCTACTACGAAGCGGCCCTGCGCGTGCCGAATGGCGTGACGATGGTGGCGACGGATGATCTGGCTTACCGGCCCGATCAACGCGATGGCGCGGGCGGCGTCTGGCCGTACTGGCTGACGTTGGTTGGCGAGGGGCTGATCGAGGCCGGGCGCTTCGATGCCGCCGCCGGTTTGCTGCTGCGCTTGCTCAAGGCGCAAATCGAGGCGCTGCGAACGCACAAGGCTTTCAGCGAATATCTGCATTCGAACGAGCCAGTTGGGCTGGGCGAGATCGGTCATGTGGGCGGCATCGCCCCGCTGCACCTCTTCCTCCGCGTGGTGGGCGTTCGCATTGTCTCGGCGGACAAGGTGTGGGCAGGCGGCCCCTTCCCGTTGGCCGCGCCCGTCACAGTGCGGCGGCTGGGCGTGGCAGTAACTCGCTCGGCGGATGGGACGAATATCGTGTTTCCATCGGGCCGGACCGTATCCCTGCCGCCCGGCGCGCTGATGACCGAGATCGTTGACGAAGAAGTAGTGCCGGCAGTCAACTACCGACACACCGAGGGCACAGAGGGGATGTAGCTGCGAGCCCCTCCCTCCCGGCCCCTCGCCCACGAAGACGAAGGAGGGGTGCGTGGGGCCGGCTCGCGAGCTGGCCACGAAATGAACCCGTCTGCGTCTCTGCGTCTTTTCTCTCTTCCCGCCACTCCTTTTCTAACACTCCCGCGCCTATACTCCGTCTGTTTGCATGACTACAGGCGGCACAATCAATCATGATGAGGATAGGACGGCGCACGCCGCGCAAGCGCAGCGCCGGCGAAGACGCGGTGATCACGCCCGAGGGGCCGGCCAACTGGCGTCGGCTGTTCGGCTACCTCGGTCCATACAAGTGGCGCATGGCGATCGCGCTGGTCGCGCTGGTAGTTACGTCCCTGCTCGATCTTGTCTTCCCGGCGGTCATCGCCGTCCTGGTGGACACGGTGTTAGGGACTGGCAGCATGGAGCTGCTTACACAGGTGACCCTTGCTCTGGTATTGGTCTTCCTGATCAGTTCGGTTTTTCGATTCATCCAGGGCTACCAGTTGGGGTACATCGGCGAACGCGTGGTATACGATCTGCGTCGCCAGTTGTACGGCCACCTGCTCAACCTGTCTGTAGGCTTCTTCGCACAGCGGCGCGTGGGGGAATTGATCTCGCGCCTGTCGAATGACGTCACGACGCTGCGGACCGTACTGACAAGCAGCCTGACCTCGTTCTTGAGCCAAACCCTGATCCTGGTCGGCTCAGTGGCCATCATGATTGCGCTGAACCCCGCCCTTAGTATGTTCATCCTGGTGCTGATCCCCTTCATCGTGGCGCTGGGGGCCGGTTTTGGCCTCTATTTCCGGCGCACCAGCACAGAGGTGCAGGATGAAATTGCTGGCGCGACGACGGTGGCCGATGAGGTGATGCAGAACGTTCGCGAGGTCAAGAGCTTTGTGCGCGAACCGTTCGAAGTGAATCGCTACGGCAACGCGCTTACCCTGGCCTTTAACGCCGCAATCAGACTGCTGCGGGCGCGCTCGGCGTTTGGCTCTCTTATCGCCTTCATCGGCTTCACCAGCCTGTCGCTTGTTCTGTGGTTCGGGGGCCGCGAGGTGATCGAAGGACGGCTGACGGGCGGGGCGCTGGTAGCGTTCCTGATCTACGGGATCTCTGTGGGGCAGAGTATGGCCACGCTGGTGTTCCTCTATAGTTCCTTCCAGGAAGCGATTGGGGCATCCAAGCGTGTATTCCAGATTGTGGACACACCACCGTCGGTGCAGGATGTGCCGGGCGCGAAGGCGCTGACCGATGCCGCCGGACGCGTGACCTTCGACGATGTGTCCTTCCGGTATGAAGAGCGGCAGCCCGTGCTTCAGGAAATCAATCTCGACATCGCGCCGGGCGAAATCATCGCGCTGGTGGGGCCAAGCGGCGCCGGCAAATCCACCATGTTCAACCTCATTCCGCGCTTCTACGACCCGACCGGGGGCGTGATGCGCCTTGACGGCCACGACCTGCGCACGCTGACTCAGGCCAGCCTGCGCGAGCACGTCGGCATTGTGCCCCAGGAAACGCTGCTGTTTGGCGGCACGCTGCGCGACAACATCCGCTATGGCCGGCTGGAAGCGACGCAGGCGGAGGTGGAGGAAGCTGCGCGCAGCGCCAACGCCCACGACTTCATCATGGAGCAGCCAGACGGCTATGACACGCTGGCCGGCGAGCGCGGCGTGCGCCTCAGCGGCGGCCAGCGCCAGCGCATCGCCATTGCCCGTGCCATCCTAAAAAACCCCCGCGTGCTGCTGCTCGACGAGGCCACCAGCAGCCTCGACAGCGAAAGCGAGCGTGAGGTGCAGGAGGCGCTTGGCCGCCTGATGCAAAACCGCACCACCCTCATTATTGCGCACCGCCTCAGCACCGTGCGAGTCGCTCACCGCATCGCCGTCCTCGATCACGGCCGCATCATCGAGTTGGGCACGCATGAGGAGCTGATGGCGCTCGATGGGCTGTATGCCAAGCTGTACTCGATGCAGTTCCGCGAAGACCTGCTAGAACCTGCGCTCGAGAACGCCGCACAATGAACGACTATGCGGGTCGGGCGATTGCCGTCACCGGCGGCACCGGCTTCGTGGGCGGGGCGCTGGTGCGCCGCTTGCTGGCCGAAGGCGCACAGGTGACGGTACTGGCGCGCAATCCGCGCAAAGCCGGCCCATTAGCCGCACTCGGCGCATCCATCGTCACGGGTGACCTGACCAGCCCGGCGGCTGTGCGTGAGGCGGCGCACGGGGCGAGCGTCGTCTTTCATGTGGCGGCGCTGCTCGGCGGGCCGTACGCGGTACAGCGTACCGTCAACGTGGGCGGAACCCGCCTCTTGCTGGAAGCATCGAAAGAGGCCGGAGTCCGGCGCTTCGTCCACGTCAGCAGCATCGCCGTTTATGGCAACGTACTGCCGGTTCGCGTGTGTGAGGCTGCGCCGCTCGCCCCGGGGGCCAGCCCGTATGGCCTAACGAAGGCCGAGGGCGATACGCTGGTACGCGAGTGGTCTGCTGAACATGGCTTGCCGGCCAGCGTCGTGCGTCCCGGCATGGTCTTCGGGCCGGGCTCGAATATGTGGACAGCCAACGTCTTCCGGCTGGCGCGCCTGCGCCCAACGCCGTTCCTGGGTATTGGATCTATGCCTGCGCCCGTGATCTTCATTGATGACCTGACAGACCTGCTGCTGTTAGCTGGTGAGCATCCGGCAGCGGTTGGCGAGGCGTTCAATGCAGTGGCCGATCCGGCTCCAT